>NZ_JBFULJ010000309.1:0-4105 GCF_056400385.1 Priestia sp. P5_B4 | reverse complement strand
CTACTATATGGACCAATGATGGATTTTAAAAACACCATTATGCTATTGTCCTTTTTTAAAAAACGTTTTGCATTTAGTCTGATTCTTATCATTACTGTGATTGTGTATCTCATCGTCATGACTTATGGAATAGTTAGTAGATAGGAGAAATGGTATGAATAAAATTGATCAACAATTTATCATTTATATAAGGGGAATATTACTAATTGGTTTTTCCCTCCTTATGTTTAAACTCATATTAACAGGTAAAATCATTCAATTTATTGCGCCTAAAATGATGCCTTTTATATTGTTTTCTTCTGGTACCTTTTTTTTGTTGGGAATTATACAAATTTGGCGAAGTAGTGTAAATAAGGATTCATCTTGTGAATGCGGTCATGATCATACGGAAAAAGGAAAAATTCGAACAACGTTTATTTACTCTTTATTTCTATTACCTATTATGACGGGCTTTTTATTTTCAAATCATACACTTGACAGCTCAGTTGCAGTAAAAAGAGGAGTGAAGTTTTCAGCTAATCTCCCTGGCGAGCAACCAGCTCAACAAGGAAGCAATAAAGTTAAATCTACTAATTTCATAGTAGAAGAATACACGAATAAGGTATTAGCTGGTGATTCAGAAGAAGTACCAAAAAACGTTCCCTTAGAGCATCAAAGTAATATTTCTCCGCCTAAAATCCCACCTAAAGGATTTTATAAATCACTTGAAAAAAAGCTACTAAAACAAAAGAGCATTAATGTAAATAATACAGATTATATTCCTGTGATGAGTATCATTGAAAATAATGTAGATCAGTTTATAGGCAAAAAAATTGAGGTCGATGGATTTGTATACCGTGAAAATGGATTTAAAGATAATCAATTTGTGGTAGCTCGTTTTGGCATATCATGTTGTGTGGCAGATGCATCCGTTTATGGAATGCTATCAACTATAGAGAATGCCTCTACATTTAAGACAGACAATTGGGTTCATATAAAAGGAATAGTTAAAAAAGCTACGTACAATCAAGAGGACGTTCCATATATTCAAATTCAACAGATTGAGTCCATACATCAACCTGATAACCCCTACGTATATGAACTTTATCAAGATGAACAGCTGATAGGTCCTGGTGAATAGAAAGCATTCTATAATAAATTTACTGTTGAAGATAAGCTATACACCATTAAAACAGTTATATACTCAGATTATAGTGTTAAAGTACTGCAAAATTTTTGATTAGAACCAAAAGTAAAAAATTGTTAAATTATTTTTCACCATTCTTTCATTTTTCTATGGTAAAGTACAAATGTAAAAAGAAATGTTAATGTAAATATTAAAGGATATTTTTAAATAATATGGTCTTTAGGGTTTTGATTAAGCTCACTTTCCTAGAGACTGCTAGTTGTTTATGTTATAAAGATATTTTTTTATTACGGCTATTGTATATATTTATTTTTTTTTTGAGATTGTCCCCTTTATATAAATAGTGTAATATCACTGTTTGTAAGTGATATTACTTTCTATTTAAAGGGGCTTTTTCTATGTTTAAAAACAAACAGAAAATTCGAATATAAAGCAACATGATTATTTCTTAGTTGGAGTGAGTATAATGAGTTCATCTCTTTTACAAATGAACACCATATTTATTAGTATCCTAATTGAAGCTCTACCTTTTATATTATTAGGTGTAATTATTTCTGGTATTATTCAAATTTTTGTAACAGACGAAATGATGGCAAAAGCTATTCCTAAAAATAAATTTGGGGCAATTGTTCTAGCAAGTGTAATTGGAGCTTTATTTCCAGCTTGTGAATGTGGAATTGTCCCTATTACAAGGCGTTTAATGGCAAAAGGTGTTCCCTTATATGCTGCTATTCCGTTCATGTTAACAGGGCCTATTATTAATCCTGTTGTCTTATTTGCGACATTTGTGGCTTTCGGTAACGATTGGAAAATCATGATTGAACGTGGTGTTGTTGCCTTTCTTGTATCTTTAATAGTAGGTTTAATTTTAGCCTTTCAATTTAAAACACCACAAGTTAAAAATGAAATACATGTACACACTGCTTCTAAGAAGATGAGTGAAAAAATAGGAGATGCTCTTAAACATACTATTGATGAATTCTTTTCTGTTGGGAAATTTGTCATTATCGGTGGGTTAATCGCGGCCGCCATGCAAACTTATGTGAAGACCTCTACCCTCATGGCTCTCGGCCACGGAGCAGTATCTTCAAATGTAGTTATGATGGGTTTATCTTATATTTTATCCTTATGTTCTTCAGCTGATGCCTTTATTGCTTCATCATTTCGAAGCACATTTAACGATAGTGCAATTATAGCCTTTCTAGTATTTGGCCCTATGTTTGATATAAAAAATACATTAATGATGTTGAGTCAATTTAAGACAAAATTTGTTTTTTCACTATTTGCATACGTGTTTATTCTGGTACTAGTCCTATCTCTATTAATCGTTCATTAAAAAGGAGGGACATTTATGTTTAGAGTTTTAATTTTATTAGGCTTTACTATGATATTTATGCATCTTCATGCAACTGGAGATATTTCAAAATACATTAACATGAAATATTCATGGATTTCATTCGGCACCATTTTCTTACTATGGTTCCTAACCATTGCAGAGTTAGTGTTTTATATGACAGGAACGGATGAAAAGGATCATCACCATAATCATGATGATGACTGTAGCTGTGGCCATAGTCACGAATCATCAAACAAGTGGAAAAGACGGGCTTGGTACCCTCTTTATTTCTTACCTGTATTAACTGTCTTCTTTTTGCCTGTAGCTACACTTGATTCAAATATTGTTGAAGCGAAAGGATTTCATTTTCCTATTTATGATAAAAAAGATCCTTACTCCTCACATCAGTTTCTACAACCAGATACGAGTTCTTTTTATGGAGAAGATGCATACGATAAAATGATTCATAAAGATTTAAAAAAGTTTTCAAAAGGAAAAACCATTAATTTAGAAGATGAAGAGTTTTTAAATGCGATGGAAACCATTTATCGATATCCTGGTGAGTTTACTGGAAAACAAATTAAGTTTAAGGGATTTATGTACCACACCAAAGAATTAAAAGACAATCAGTACTTTTTATTTCGTTTTGGGATTATTCATTGTATAGCTGATTCAGGCGTGTTTGGGATGTTAGTTCAATTTCCGGATGATGTATCATTTAAAAATGATGATTGGGTAACGGTAACTGGTGAAGTAAGTACGATGTATTATCAACCATTTAAAAAGACAATTCCCATTGTAAAAATAACAAAAGTAAAGCGTGAAGAAAAACCAGATGACCCTTATGTATATCGTAATAATCAATAAATAAGAATAGAAAACGCAGATTAACAAACGTTAACCTGCGTTTTTAGATTGTTGTTTAGTCAAACCTTTAATAACTAGCTCTGCTTCTTTCTTCTTAAACTTAAAATTAATGAAACAATGCCTAATACTAAGGCAACAATGGAAAGAGTAGTAGGAAGTGCATCATTTGAATCATTGTTAGTTTCCTCACTAGTTGCAGTAGTTTCGTTAGTAGCTGATGTATGAGAATCTCCCTCTGCTCCGTTTCCTTTTACTACCGTTGTGATAGATGCAGGTGTATCGGCATCAGCTGGTCCTTCCCATGCTACTGTTGATCCATCTTTATATGTTTGATAAGCCTTCCAAACAATCTTCTTGGCATTATCGCCTACTTTTCCTTGCATATTAAACTCCCCAAACTCTGTAGGTGACAAACCTGCATCAGTAGCCGTCCATGTCACACTTGTAATCAAACCTGCAGAGTCTTTTTGAAGCTCATATTTCCATCCTTCTTTAGGCTCGAATCGAGATATTTCTACGTCTTTTGGAATCTCAATTTTCACTTTTGTAGTTGGAATATCTTTTTCATTTGGAACGCGTACAGTAAATTTTTCATAAGAGCCTTGTGTTGCTTCTTGAGGGTATACGACGACATGAGCGCTCGCCGTTCCCGCAAATGCAATCGTTGAAAGAACTAATGTGGATAAAAGAGCTGTTACGTGTTTTTTCATTTCTTTTCCTTCTTTCTAAAATCATTATTTAACATCATAAACAACGATGTCTTTATAGATTACAAC
>NZ_JBFULJ010000308.1:0-4111 GCF_056400385.1 Priestia sp. P5_B4 | reverse complement strand
CTTTTAAATAAGAAGTAAGTGCTAAGCCGTTTGGCTGCTCCGGAGCTAATGTAACAAATTTAATATGTCCTCCGGCTGCTTTTTGCCATTCTTGAAACAGTGCCACATTCGGATCTTGAATGTGAGTAGGGGGCTGTGCACCCGCACGTTTCGGTGAAATAAACGGACCTTCTAAGTGAATACCTACTACTTCAGCATCCGCATCTGTTTGTTCTTCAATATAAGCGCCCGCGTTGCGAAGCGCTTTTTCAACCGCTTCATTCGACTGCGTCATAGTGGTTGCTAAAAAGCTTGTTGTACCTTCTTTTGGGAGCGTGCGCGCCATTGTTTTTAATGCTTCTGCTGTACCGTCCATTGCATCGGCATTGTTAACGCCATGAATATGCACATCAATGGCACCAGGAATCACTTTATAGGAAGGAGAAAGCTCAATTACATGGTCTTTTGRCTGACGGACGTATTGATGTATCTCTCCGATTTCAGTAATTTTCTTGTTCGTTAGTTTAATATACCCGTTTTTTAATGTCTGATTTTCACTATAAACGGTTACATTATAAATAATGATGGATGAATGTGTATCCATACATACACTCCTTTGCTCGTTGTATTGATTTAAGTGTAACGCTTTTTGGAATAGTTGTCTATACCAGTTGATTATTTTTTGGGAACTAGAAAGTTTTGTAAGGGCTTTTAACATTGATATAGAGAGGTTTTTAAAAATAAAATTGGTATAGACAACTATATATTTTATGTGCTAGTATGAGTCCATGCAGTAAAACCGCCGTTATTTCAGCTGATGATGTAATCATGGGCTGGGATGAATGCGGTAACTTGTCATCCGATAAATATTGTTACGAAAATCCTTGCTCGTAACATCGGGTTAAATACGTTATACAAAGGGGATAGAAACATGCTGAATTTTTTACAACGTATTGGTAAATCGCTTATGCTGCCAATCGCAGTATTACCTGCTGCGGCATTGCTTCTTCGTTTGGGTCAAAAGGACTTATTGGATATTCCATTTATGGCACAAGCCGGAGATGCAATTTTTGCGAATTTAGCACTACTGTTTGCACTCGGTATTGCTGTAGGGCTTTCAAAAGATGGAAGCGGCGCAGCAGCACTTGCCGGAGTGGTCGGTTATTTTGTGTTAACAAAAGGAACTGTAGCTATTGATAAAGATATTAACATGGGTGTACTCGGCGGGATTGTCTCGGGGGTAACGGCTGGTTTACTATACAATCGTTTCTCAGCCATTAAGCTGCCAGAGTGGCTCGGCTTCTTTGCAGGAAAGCGGTTTGTACCGATTATTACCTCAGTCGTTATGCTCGCGCTTGCAGGAATCTTCGGGGTTATCTGGCCGCCGATTCAAGATCAAATTAACAACTTAGGAACGTGGATTACAGGAGCAGGGGCGCTTGGTGCAGGTATATACGGATTTTTAAACCGTCTATTGATTCCAATTGGGCTGCATCACGTGTTAAACAGCTTAGTATGGTTTGTATTCGGAGATTATCACGGCGTAACGGGAGATTTGAATCGCTTCTTTAAAGGCGATCCAACGGCAGGAACATTTATGTCTGGATTCTTCCCGGTTATGATGTTTGGTTTACCGGCAGCAGCGCTTGCGATGATCGCAGCAGCTAAAAAAGAAAAACGCAAACAAGTCAGCGGTATGTTAATTGGACTTGCTGTTACTTCTTTTTTAACGGGAATTACGGAACCAATTGAATTTCTATTTATGTTCGTAGCACCGTTATTATATGTTATTCATGCCGTTTTAACGGGAATATCGATGGCTTTAGCCGTTGCTCTTGGTATTCACGCTGGATTTGGATTTTCAGCAGGGGCCATTGATTTCTTCTTAAACTACGGAATTTCACAAAAACCGCTGCTGTTAGCAGGAATTGGAATCGTGTATGCAGTCATTTACTTTGTCATTTTCTACACGCTGATCAAAGCATTAAATTTAAAAACACCGGGACGTGAAGACGATGAAGAAGTAGACACATCAAACGAAACGGTTGTGGCAACAGGCGATAAATATGTGGATATGGCGTCTTATTTTATTGAAGATTTAGGCGGAAAAGAAAACTTGACCGTAATTGATAACTGTGCGACTCGTCTTCGTTTACAAGTAGCTGATGCCGGCAACATTAACGAAGCTGCCTTAAAGCGTCACGGAGCGAGAGGAATCATGAAGCTCAGCAAAACAAATGTTCAAGTCATTGTCGGAACAGAAGTAGAATTTGTTGCGGATGCAATGAATCAATTAGTTAAATACGGCACAGCGTCAACCGCTGCACCTGTTGAACAACAGGCTGTTCAAGCACACACACACACAGAGTTTGTGTTACCGTTTGAAGGCGTTGTAAAGCCGCTTAGTGAAGTAGAAGATCAAGTGTTTTCACAAAAAATGATGGGTGACGGCTTTGCGATTGAACCGACTGAAGGAACGCTCGTATCACCGATTAACGGTGAAGTCATGACCGTATTCCCAACAAAACATGCGATTGGCTTAAAAACAGCAGAAGGAATTGAAATCCTCATTCACGTTGGATTAGATACCGTGAATTTAAAAGGCGAAGGATTTGAAGCGCTTGTTCAAGAAGGCGACAGCGTTCAACAAGGGACGCCGCTATTACAAGTGAATGTAGACTATGTTAAAAAGCATGCACCGTCTATTGTGACACCAGTTGTATTTACCAACTTGCCAGCGGATAAAGAAGTGAAGCTGTTAAAGACAGGCTACCAAAAGCAAGGCACAAAAGACGTTATTACATTTTAATAAGATGGCTGGAACAAACGTGTTTTAGTTAAAGATCCGAATGATTCATCGTTCGGATCTTTTTATTTTCTTCATAATTGCAAAAAAATTATGTTAAAATTTAGTGTGTTTGATACAGCTAGTGCAGAGCAGAGAGGAAGTAGAACAAATGAAAACAGTAACGGCATTATTCAAAGTAAAGGTGACAGCATGTTTATTATAGGAGCATTAGTAAACGGACTAGCGATTGTTGTAGGAACATTAACGGGCAAGCTTGCTCACCGCATTCCTGAAAAAGTAAGCGTGACGGTAATGCAAGTGATGGGGTTATCCGTTATCACGCTCGGTTTGCAAATGGGTTTTAAAAGTCATCAGTTTTTAATTGTAATTTTGAGCTTAGCCATTGGAGCGGTTATTGGTGAGTTCATTGATTTAGATGAAAAGCTAAACCTTTTAGGCAATATGATTGAACGGAAATTTCAATCACAGCAAAATGACAAGCAAACATTCAGTATTTCACAGGGCTTTGTAACAGGGACGTTAATTTTTGTTATTGGAGCGATGGCGATTGTCGGGGCATTAGACAGCGGAATACGCGGCGATCACAGCGTATTGTTTACAAAAGCGGTGATGGATGGGTTTATCTCATTATTATTAACGACTACGCTTGGAATAGGCGTCATTTTCTCAGCTGTGCCCGTGTTTCTATACGAAGGCATCATTGCGTTATTTGCCACGCAAATTAATGCGATTGTGCCGCAAGGTTTAATGAATAGTATCATTGCCGAAGTCACGGGAGTAGGCGGCGTATTAATTTTAGCAATTGGGATTAATTTATTAGAAATTATTAAAATTAAAGTTGCGAATTTACTGCCTTCGATTTTAATTGCGGTTGTGATTGTAGTTGTACAGCATACATATTTTTCATGAAGAAAAAGCTTGTGAATAGTATTCGCAAGCTTTTTTGTATATATGAGCAAAAGTTAAGGGAATGGCAGGTATAAAATGATGCGTGGATAATGGTATAGAATGAACCGAAAATAAAAAGGAGGATTAAAAATGCCGAGTCCCGTTTTCAATAAAATGAATACGGTATTTATTCACGTAGCTCATTTAAAAACTTCGGTAAAATGGTATAGCGATTTATTGAATCAAGAATACAAGATGAGCGAAGTTAAGAACCCAGTTTATAATCTTAAAATTGATGGAGAAACAGGATTAACGCTAGACGCAGGTCCCAAAGGAAAAGAAAAACAAATAGCGGTTAGTCTCTCCATCCGGATCTTTTATGGTAAAAACGAAAAATCTTCAAAAGAAGTAATCGGAGAATCAATCGTATAGTGC
>NZ_JBFULJ010000307.1:0-4120 GCF_056400385.1 Priestia sp. P5_B4 | reverse complement strand
AAGTAGTACTGATAAGCCTTGCGGCGCTTGTGCTGCAGGTGATTATTTATACACTTGCTAGAAAACGAGCGAAGAGATACATTCGTAATACTATGGTTTCGGAATAGTTCAAAAAAAGAGAGTTAATCATCTAATGAGCTAGACTCTTCAGGTGACCAAATGAAAGAAGGGTTAAAATGAGGAGAGATGTTGAAATTTCATTCTCTAAAAAGAAAGTGTTAAATGAGGAAGAACAACAAATCCTTCAAACGTGTACTTACCTGCTTTAAAAAGGATACGAATCAATTAGATAAGTTAGTTATACAACTTTTAAAAATGTAACCGCAAACAAAAAGGTATGTATTTCTCTTCCTACTTTAATTATACCACATAAAAAAACGCCGATATAGACTGTTTATTCTCATTTACTGCTGGTAAAATCAATAAAACATTACCGGTTAGGAGAGATGTTGAATGAACTCTTTAGTTCTTAGCTTTCAAGAAATAAAAGATACACAGCTTTCACTTGTGGGAGGAAAAGCCTTAAATTTAGGCGCGTTAYCAAAAATTCAAGGAATACAAGTACCGGAAGGATTTTGTGTGACAGCGGCCGGGTATCAAAAAGCCCTTGAACAAAATGAAACGTTTCAAGCGTTACTGAACCAGCTGACGATGCTAAAAGCTGATGACCGAGATCAAATTGGTGAAATTAGCGAAAAAATCCGCCAAATCATTCTGGAAATAAAAATTCCTTCGGACGTTGTAAAAGCAGTTATTCATTCTCTCTCTCAGTTTGGGGAAGAGCATGCTTATGCCGTTCGTTCAAGTGCGACTGCTGAAGATTTGCCACATGCTTCTTTTGCTGGTCAGCATGACACCTATTTAAACATCAGAGGCAAAGAAGCTATTCTGCAGCACATTAGCAAATGCTGGGCTTCCCTGTTTACAAATCGTGCGGTAACCTACCGTATTAAAAATGGATTTGACCATAGTCAAGTGCACGTATCTGTTATTGTTCAACGAATGGTTTTTCCGCAGGCTTCAGGTATTTTATTTTCCGCTGACCCAATTACTTCTAACCGAAAGCTGTTATCAATCGATGCGGGATTTGGACTTGGAGAAGCGCTAGTGTCAGGTTTGGTCTCTGCCGATTGCTATAAAGTAAAAGAAGGCGAAATCGTCGATAAAAAAATAGCAGCTAAAAAGGTAGCTATTTACGGATTAAAAGAAGGCGGAACAGAAACAAAGGAAGTTCATTTCGATCTACAAAAAACGCAAGCGCTCACTGACTCTCAAATTTTACAGCTAGAACGCGTTGGAAGACAGCTTGAAGCTTACTTCGGTTGTCCTCAAGATATTGAATGGTGCTTGGCTGAGGATACATTTTATATTGTTCAAAGTCGTCCAATCACTACTTTATATCCAATTCCTGAAGCACATGATCAGGAAAATCGCGTTTATGTATCTGTTGGACATCAACAAATGATGACCGATGCCATGAAACCACTGGGGTTGTCTTTTTTTCTGTTAACGACTAATGCACCTATGCGTACAGCCGGTGGAAGGCTGTTTGTTGATGTCACCCCTATGCTGGCTTCATCTGACAGCAGAAAAATGATGTTAGGTGCCATGGGACAACATGATCCCCTCATGAAAGACGCACTTACAAGCATAATAGAGCGAGGAGACTTTATAAAACCTTTACCAAATGATCAAAGTTCTGGTAAAAGCAATAAAAGCATGCCGCCTACGAAGCCTAAGACAC
This sequence comes from Priestia sp. P5_B4, assembly GCF_056400385.1. Lineage (NCBI taxonomy): Bacteria > Bacillati > Bacillota > Bacilli > Caryophanales > Bacillaceae > Priestia > Priestia sp. P5_B4. The sequence goes on along the minus strand of NZ_JBFULJ010000307.1, from coordinate 2,376 downwards.
AAATCGAAAACGACTCGACCATAGTTTCTGACTTGATCAAGAAAAATCAAGCATCAATAGAAGAGCTAAAGCAAACCATCCAAACGAAATCTGGGTCGGAATTAGTCGATTTTATTTCAGAAGATATCGGGACATTAAAGAAGATTTTATTTGACCCACAAAGTACAGCTGTGTTTATGGCTGCTATGGATGCTTCATCATGGATCAATGAAAAAATGGAGACGTGGCTAGGTGAAAAAAACGCAGCAGACGTGATTTCTCAATCTGTACCAAACAATATTACATCAGAAATGGGTCTGGCGCTATTGGATGTCGCAGATGTGATTCGTCCTTATCCAGAAGTCATCCATTATTTACAACACGTAAAAGATGATAACTTTTTGGAGAAACTGGTTAAGTTTGAAGGCGGAGAGAAAACTCAAGACGCTATCTATGATTATCTCAGCAAATACGGAATGCGATGCCCCGGCGAAATCGATATTACGAAAACTCGCTGGAGCGAAAAGCCGGCTGCACTTATCCCTGTGATTCTTGGTAATATTAAAAACTTTGAGGCTAACGCTAGCAAGCAAAAATTTGAAAAAGGCCTGCAGGAAGCCTTGAAAAAAGAGCAAGAGCTATTAAACCGCTTGAAGCAATTGCCGGATGGTGAACAAAAAGCAAAAGAAACAAAAGAAAAGATTAATCTCATGCGGAATTTTATCGGTTATCGTGAATATCCCAAATACGGCATGATTAATCGCTATTTTGTTTATAAACAGGCTCTGCTGAAAGAAGCCGCTCAGCTTGTAAAAGCCGGTGTTATTTCTGAAACAGAAAATATATACTATCTGACGTTTGACGAACTTCAAGAAGTCGTGCGCACACATAAAGTGAATGATCAAATCATTACCAAGCGAAAAGAAGAATACCGATTATACACAAAGCTAACACCTCCGCGTGTAATCACGTCTCATGGCGAAATTGTTACAGGTGCGTACAAACGAGAAAATCTTCCGTCCCAAGCAATTGTAGGTTTACCGGTTTCTTCAGGAGTGGTAGAAGGGCGAGCGCGCGTCATTTTAAACATGGAAAATGCTAATCTATCAGAGGGAGATATATTAGTTACTTCCTTTACTGACCCTAGCTGGACCCCGTTATTTGTAGGGATAAAGGGGCTTGTTACGGAAGTTGGCGGACTGATGACTCATGGAGCAGTCATTGCACGTGAATACGGATTGCCAGCGGTTGTCGGCGTAGAGAATGCTACTCGGCTGATAAAAGACGGACAGCAAATTCGCGTACATGGAACAGAAGGATATATTGAAATATTGTAAAAGCTAAAGATGCTTGCGCTGTTTTTCTTCTTTATTAATAGATGAAAATTTGTCTAGATTTCTATGCGTATCTTCAGGTAATACAAAAAGGCAGGCCATTATAATGGCCTGCCTTTTTGTATTGGTGACGCAGTAGATTAAAACGTCAAATGCTGACTTTTTTTACAGCCGACTGCTGCACATGCTCCATAAACAGTTTGAACAAGTTTAGCATTGAAGTATGTTCTTTTGCCATCATTTCTGGATGCCACTGGACGCCGACTACAAATTGTTTTCCTTGTTTTTCAATGGCTTCAATAACTCCATCTTTTGCCCATGCAGAAACTTCAAAACCTGGCGCTACGTCTTTAATAGCTTGATGGTGAAATGAATTAATAAGAGCTTGATTACCGTAAAGGTCATGCAGGCGTGTTCCGTCTTTAATCATGATGGAATGAGAAGGGTCGCTTGTATTTTTGTATTGATCATGTTTGATAAATGACTCTTTAATGTCTGACATGTCTTGATAAAGAGTCCCGCCGTAAGCAACGTTCAAAATTTGTAAGCCGCGGCAAATCGCTAACACCGGCTTTCCTTGATCGATCACATGCTTTAACAATAGCTGTTCAGACTGATCTCGTGCTAAAAAAGGTGAACCCGTTTTGGTTGTCGGTTCTTCTCCGTATAAAAGGGGATTAACGTCTTGACCACCTGATAAAATCAACCCGTCTATACTTTCTGCCTGCGCTTTAATCATTTCTTCATCTTTTAGCACTGGCAAGATAAAAGGAATTCCGCCGCTGAGCGCTGTTGATTCGATATAGTCATTATTCACATACGCTCGCTTATAGCCTGGAAAGCGTCCTCCTTGATCCACAATAATGCTTCCTGATATGCCAATTAAAAATCCCACTGTTGTTTTCTCCTTTTTGTTAAATTACCATTTCTTGAGATGTTCTTTCTTTTTTACTGCGTTGATAAAGTGTGTTCAATCTCTTGCTTTATAAGAAATAAATGGTTATTTTGTTCAACTATTATACATATATACCATATTTGCTTAATAGAAAATGGTATAATAGCC
>NZ_JBFULJ010000306.1:0-4123 GCF_056400385.1 Priestia sp. P5_B4 | reverse complement strand
ATACTGATTAATGAATTACTATGAATATTTCTTCCTTTCTATCTATACATATTAACTACATAGTTCTTTTTTATAATAATGGAGGTTATTGTATGTTAAAACCAGATACGGCTATTATTTTTGGATTTCTTATCGAAGAAGCGGCCAGTCGATTAGACGATCAAGAGATTAAAGAAATTGCGGCTAAAGAGCTAGAAAATGGAGAATTGGTGTTTGAAGAAGCGAGTTATTTTTATAAACGCTTTTTTATCCCTGCTTCCTCTGAATTAAGACAAGCTCTTCGCCGAGAGTTCTTATCGCTTCATTTAACATTAAATCAAATCAAAAATGCTCATGGCAACGGATCTATGTCTAAAATTGCTCATATGCATCAAATTATTGCAGAAACTGAAAAATCAACAAACGAACTTAACAGACTTTTAAATCTTGCGTTCTATGAGGGTGAGGACGATCAGACCTACGCCTCCTTCATGAATATTTTTTCAAATAAATCATAAAAAAACCGTCCTTAAGGACGGTTTTTCTTATTGAACACCTTTCATTAAACGCTGAATTTTTGGCGAAATCATTAGCACAATTACACCTAAAATGACCGACACTCCGCCCAATGCAGCAAAATAAACAACTTGCGAAATGTTTTCATAGTATTGAACAAGCTGAGCATTGATTGCCTGCGCCGCTGCGCTTGTTAGGAACCATAAACTCATCGTCTGAGCAGAAAACGCTGCAGGTGCTAGTTTTGTTGTAGYTGATAGCCCTACTGGTGATAAACAAAGCTCTCCAACTACAACTAAGAAGAAGCTTAGCACTAGCCATAGCGGGCTCGCTAACGTTTCATTTCCATGAATGCTAGCCGGGATAACCATGACAAGGAAAGAAAGCCCTGCAAATAAAAGTCCTAACGAAAACTTCTTTGGTGTAGAAGGCTGTCTGTTTCCTAATTTTACCCAAACCGCTGCAAAAACTGGCGCAAATATAATAATGAATAGCGGATTTAACGATTGGAACCAGCCAACTGGAATTTTAAAACCACCATACGTTAGCTGCGTATGATCTTTTGCATATGTTGCTAAAATTGTTGATCCCTGCTCTTGAATCGCCCAGAACATTACTCCAGAGATAAAAAGAGGAATGTACGCTAATACGCGTGAACGCTCATCAGCTGTTGTCTTGGGGCTCTTATACATAACAACAAAGTAAATAATAGGAATAACAATCGCTAAAATACTTACAAATAAAATAACGCCTTCAACAGTTAAAATGCCCGCTAAAGAAGTCAGTACAATAAAGATTGCCAGTACAACTACAGCAAGTGCAATGGTACCAAAAACTTTTTTACGTTCTTCTGGTTTTAAAGGGTTTGGAACTTGTCTGCCTGCACGACCTAGGTTTTTGCCTCGTGTAGCCATAAATACGATTAGACCTAAAAGCATTCCTACTGCCGCGATTCCAAAACCTAAGTGGTAGTTATACTTTTCACCTACTGTTGAAACAACTAGCGGCGCGATAAATGCTCCAGCATTTACACCCATATAGAAGATACTAAATCCAGCATCTCGACGGTTATCAGTAGGGCTATACATATCGCCCACAACGCTTGAAACGTTTGGTTTTAATAAACCTGTTCCGATAATAATTAAGAACATTGAAATAAACAGCGCGGTTACACCTGCTGGCAACGCAAGCACTAGATGGCCGAGCATAATAAATATACCACCGTAAAACACCGTATTAGACGTACCTAAAATGCGGTCTGCAATCCAACCGCCAATAATTCCAGACATATAAACAAGGGAACCATAAATAGAAAAGATCGCTAAAGCGGTTCCTTGTTCCATTCCTAATCCACCGTTTGCAATTGTATCGTACATGTACAATACAAGTAGCGCACRCATTCCATAGTATGAAAAACGCTCCCAGAATTCTGTAAAGAACAAGGTAAATAACCCTTTAGGATGTCCGAAGAATCCTTTTTGAGGAACTGTTTCATACACTTTTTCTCTCTCTACCGACATATTCCTTAACCTCTCTTTCAACCGTAAACCACCATAGACAAAACTGTCAAAAAATTATGATGATATAAAAAAATAGAAACAAGAAAATTTTATTCTTATAAAATGATTCTGTCAATATCAGAATTTTACAATGAGTGCATAAAATACGGTTTTCCATTATAAAATTGTACCTATAAAAAGCTTTAAATCAAGATTTCTTTTCTTGAAATACCTTTTTGAAATTTTTTTTATACAAAACCCTTGATTACAAAGCATCTGATTATCTACTTTTCATACAACCAGATAATATTTTTCTTTTTGGGAATTTTTTCTCTATATTAAAAAAGAAACTTTATTATTTTTTCATTATGCTTCCCTCAATCGAAAATATACTTTTTCAGAATAATAAAAACCTCTTTAAAAATATCTGTTTTGTTATAGTAGATACTCATTTTCCCCCTATGTATTACCTTTAATATAAGTCATCCTCATTTTTTTATGTAAAAAAAGAGATAAAAGGTTTATTTTTTATCTCTTTTTTCACTGTACCTACAATTTTACGTATTCACCGTTTACCATTTGTCCTTTGTGAAGAGGAAACACACCTTCTTCTTTATTGTATACAATCGTTCCTCTATTAATGGTAGTTAAAATAACGCTATTAAATACCGTTCCTTCATATATACTGTGCTTATGTTTGAAAACCATTCCTTCTTTTGTCACTTTTTCAGTTTGATCCAGATCAACGATAACCAAATCCGCATCGGATCCCAGCAAGATGCTTCCTTTTTTAGGGTATAAACCGAATCGTTTAGCTGGATTCGTTGATACAAGCTTTGAAATGTGAGGAAGAGAAATCCCTCTAGTGATGGCTCCCTCACTAATCATTGCTTGCAAAGAGTACTGACCGCCTGATATTCCACCCCAAACTTTAAATAAATCATTCTGATGAGCTGTTTTTAACTCAATCGGACAAGGAGAATGATCCGAAGAAATCATATCTACTTCCTCTGATTGAATACAAGCCCATAATTTTTCTTTTTGACTCCTGCTGCGAAGAGGAGGTGCACACTTAGCCGTTACGCCAATTTCTTCAAAGTCTTCCTCTGTAAAAAGTAAATAATGCGGACAAGTTTCAAGCGTAACGTTCATTCCATTCTTCTTTGCTTCCGTAATAAGCTGCACTGCTTCAGAGCTGCTAATGTGTACAAAGTGAAGCGGACATCCCGTTTCTTCACCGTACTCAAGCGCTTGCTTTACTGCGTTTACTTCTGCTACAACCGGTCGCGTTTCTAAATAATCTTTAATAGCAGTTTGCTTTTGCTTCTGTTTAGCCTGTTCAAGCTTTTGTATTAAGTCATTTCTTTCAGCATGCAGGGCAAGCACTTTATTTAGTTTTGCAATCTCTTTCATTCCTTCATATAATGTGAGGTCATCTGAGAAATCAAATTCAGAACCGGCTTCTGACATAAATGCTTTAAAACCTATTACACCCGAATGAGCCATTTTGGCTAATTCTCCTTTATTACCAGGAACCAACCCTCCCCATAGACCATAATCTACTACTGACTTTTGATCAGCCAGCTTTTTCTTTTCCCACAGCGCTGCTTCTGTTACGGTAGGAGGAACGCCGTTTAAAGGCATATCAAAATATGTAGTGCAGCCTCCTGCGGCCATAGATGCTGAACCGTAGTCAAACCCTTCCCAATGGTCTCGGCTCGGTTCATCAAAATGCACGTGAATATCAATCATTCCAGGCAGAACATATTTGCCTTTAGCATCTACGTATTTTTTTGCTGGTATGCTAACACCTTGCGCTATTTCTGCAATCTTTCCTTTTTTAATCCCTATATCCGCTTTTACTATTTCGTCTTCTAATACGACCGAACCATCCCGAATAATTAAATCGTACATGTTATCAAACTCCCCTTTATTTAACTACTCCATTTTCTTATTAAACGAAGCAGTCTGCTATTGTTTGTGTCAGGTTTCTTTACAAGGAGAAAGACTTTTTGAAGGAAACAATGCATGATAGAACAATAGCAGACTGCTTCGTTTAATAAGAAAATGGAGTAGTTAAATAAAGGGGAGTTTGATAACATGTACGATTTAATTATTCGGGATGGTTC
>NZ_JBFULJ010000305.1:0-4138 GCF_056400385.1 Priestia sp. P5_B4 | reverse complement strand
GATGATGACAATGATTCACCTTGGGAACTACTTGGATTATTAGGACTAGTTGGTCTTTTTGGTCTTAAAAGAAGAGATGATCGTGAAGAAAAAGTTCGTTAATATCTATTTTGCATGAGTGGAGATAAATAAAGGTTATCAAAGATTAGCTTTCTCTAGAGTCCACAAAGGTGTCTTCTAACAATCAGGGGCACCTTTGTTATCTCCTACAAAGTACATTATGTTTACTGAATCCGTGTGGGCTTTACATAAAAAGCAGAAAAAACTCCCTATTTATTTCCGTAGGGAGCTTTTCTGCTAGGAGAATTATTCTCACATAGTCGATACATTGCGGTATCTTGAGTAGTTTAAGCAAAAAGTGGAATATTATTTGTTCTTTAACTAACAGTGTTTAGTTTTGATTTAGAGTTCAAGCTCCATAAGCTAAATAGTATGATCATTAATTAAAGTATAATGCTAGACTAAAGCGCTCCATCTGTTAATGAATAAATAAAGGGAAAAAGAACAAATCATAATCCAGTAATAAGCGAAATCCAGTTTTGTTGTGACTGCCACTCTAGTTTGTTAGTTCCCCAAAAAGACATGATCACTTGAAGGGTCCCAAATACAATGCTCGCTGAAGTAACTCCTGCATCGTATGAAAACCCAAGCATCTAAGGGGTAATAACGAGTCAAATCCCCATTACAGCGTTCACAACACCTCTTGCTTTCATCATTCTCCCTCCTCAAAGTATGAAACTCTTCATGCTGTCATGATTAAACTATATGTTTGTAATTGACGTGTGTTGAGTATGCTTCAATGCCTGTTGAGATTTCTTCAAATTTTAATATAGGAACAAGCACTTGTGTTGATGAGTTCTCATAAGATGTTTCAAAATCAAATATAAGAAAGAGAGTGGAAAACGAATGTACTATTGCGTTACTTGCTGCAGATTGCAAAATGAAAATGTTATTAAGAGTAAGCTGTTTGAAAATGGATTTTATATAGATCCATTTTTAGGAGAGAAAATTCCTTTAGGTATGTGCGCGCATAGATGTAACCATGAGTCATGCAAGCCATGTGAAAAAGAAAAAATCATCAAAAAGATTGTGCCAAAGGAATTATTTAAATTAAAGAAAGCAATAGAGTATTTACCTGCTCATCGTCATGATCAAGAAAAAGTTCCATTTTCACAATAAATAGAGAACGGTATGCCGCGTTCATTTCACTTAATAGAAATCCATTGTTATTCCGTAAGTTGATTCATTACCAGTTGTACAGCTATTGCATCGTCTAAATAGCCGATTGGAAAGACATAGTCTGGGATAATATCGGTAGGCAAAATAAAATACAGTAGCGCACTTCCCAATATTGAGCGCTTGGCAGCTGATGTTTTTTCATCACAATATTCAAGATACATTTGCTTTAATTGATCAATAAAGGTTCCGACGCTGCCGACTTGCTCTATTTTGGCTTGAAAGTTATTACAAATCATGCTGTGTCCTTCGTCTGTCTGTGCATATTGCTTATATTTTGTTAGTTCTTGTTCGACACGTTCAATCGTAAAGTTTGTATCTACTATATTAAAAGATTTAAGTATTTCTTGAATTTTATCAATGGAGTAATGAATGCCTGTTTCTAATTCATTTTCTGTATTGTTTGAAGCAGCTCCAGCAGGGTCAATTAATGCTTCAAGAGGAGCATTTAAATAGTGCGCAAATTGTTTTAAATGGTGTAGATTTGCTTGCTGTTTTCCATTTATAATCCGTGAGATAGTTGCCGTATCAATCCCCGTAAGTGAGCTAAGTTTCCGCATAGATAAAGCATTTTCCTTTAATAAAGACCTTAATAACAAACCAAGGCTTTGATCATTTTGGATGTTAGACATAGCGGTTCACCTCTTTATATTTTTCAACGCGCAGTAATCATTTTATTGAAGGTTTATCAACAATATATGCAACAAGGAAGCAAATCTCCTCAACATTATCAATAAAAGGAGAGTACAAAATGGAATGGTTATTCATATTAGGTTTTGCACTATCATCGAGTATAGATAACTTCGGTGTGGGAATATCATACGGAGTACGAAAGGTAAGAATAAAATGGCTTTCTAATTTACTGATAGCGGCTATTTGTTTCCTCTTTAGCATGGTGGGGATTATGTTTGGCAGGTGGATTTCAACCATCTTGCCAGGGGTGTTCCATGTTATTGTAGCCGTCGTATTATTAACGCTAATCGGGATTCGCATTATTTTATTAGTTGGATCCCAAAGAAATAACGGAAGTGATGAATTAGATAGTAGTGGTCAAGAAAACGTACGATATATTGGTTGGATCGAAAGCAGTGTTCTAGGTGTTGCACTTTCAGCAAATGCACTTACAAACGGTCTGGGAGCAGGCTTGCTTGATTCATCGCCTTTAGCTATTTCGCTTACATCAGCCTTTGGCAGTTTTATAACCGTATGGCTAGGAGTAATGGTGGGGAAAAAAGCCGCAAATGTTCAAATTGGGAAATTTACATTGAGTCAATTTGGAACGTTAATAAGTGGGATCACGATTTTAATTGTAGCTTTTACTCAAATATTTTAAAAGAAAAGGCGCCACTTGCTAAAGCAAGTGGCGTTTTTTCTTTGTATTTTGTAGTAACTAGTTTTAAAAGTTATACAAAGTAAAAAACAAATGGCTAATACTCCTATTAATGCTACATGAGAATTTATCGAATAAAGAGATAAATGAACTTAATTCTTTCATTATTTCTTATTAAGTTTTAATTGTATTTGAGAAGGGTACAGTATTCTTTAGCCAAAGCGCCAAAATAACTGGCGCAAACGTTATCTCATTTACCACATAGGCATACTATTCTAAAAAACAGCCGTATACCCTAAAACAAAGGGGAAACTATCTAATTTTGACAGATAAGAATGCAAAGCGTAGAATTGTTCTAATGAACAGGCAATTTACCAGTTTAAGAGTCTTAAAATTTAGGTTGATTTTATATAAGGGAGCGTACACACTTGAAAAATCAGTTTGCTCAATTGATACAGAATAATGAAAGCGTTCATATTTACTATAATATTGACGATATGAGAAGTTACTTAGACAATCTTGTGTCTTATATTGTTTCGGGGGTTGAAGAGGAGAGACATACTTTAGTTATAGAAAGTGAAAGACTAATCCCGCTGATTTTCAAAAGATTAGAGGGGATTTTAACTAAAGACCAATTAACATATATACATACCATTAATAATTTTGATTATTACTGTTCAAGTGGAAGTTTTCAGCCTGCCATAATTTTTGAACACCTTTCTAAACATTTAGATCCTTTCTATAAAAACAATACGTCTTTTCAAATATGGGCTCATGTAGAATGGGGACAGCAAGAAGGGATTATACCTATTTTAGAAGAGTTTGAAAATGAAGCAGACAAATTGGTGAATAACGGCGGATTGTATTTAGTATGCGCGTATGATGAAGAGAGAGTACCAGAAGTTCTTAAACTGGCTTTAATGAAGTGCCATCCATACTTAATTTTAGAAAATGAAATTACTCCGTCTAATTTATATGTAATGACAGATGCAGTGTAAGTAATAATGGCCTTGGACATTATTTTTTAAAAGCAAAAGGTAAATAGAGAACAAATAAGGAGCCTTATTTAAGGCTCCTTATTTGTTGTTTCTCCAGAGTATGTATACCATAGTATCTTTATATCTAGTGTGAGTCTTCAATTAAAATCTCTATTCCTTAAAATGAAGCTTTTTCGTATCCGCTCTGTTTCATCTTCCGTAACTTCTGGATAGTGCCTAGATAAGACATTAGCTAAACTTTCTTCTTTAGGTATATGTAAAAAACGTGAATATACTTCCGTACCACTTGGGAACTCATCTTCTTCACATAAGAGGAAGGCATCTAAACTCTCAATCAATTGGAAATTCACAGTCTGATCATAAACGTTGGTATAGCTGTCTTCACATTCTTTTGCTTTCTTTTCTGCAATTTCATAGGCTTGAGCAAATGATTGGGCTTTAATTAATAAAATACTTTCTTCAAATATCTGATGTTCTTCATAATTTTCGTCAATCTTTTCTATATTAGGTTTACCGACTATTAAGTACTTATAAAGAATCTTTACCCCATACTTATAAAGAATCTTTACCCCAT
>NZ_JBFULJ010000304.1:0-4147 GCF_056400385.1 Priestia sp. P5_B4 | reverse complement strand
TGGCTATGGTGGTTACGGTGGTAACTCAGGTGGTAGTTTTGCTATTATTGTTGTTCTGTTTATATTATTAGTTATTGTTGGTTGTTCTTGCTTTAACAGTAGTTATTAATAAGTAAATGAAGTTTATAAGGCTCTTTTCCTCATTAATCCGATGGAATAATGAATTCCATCGGATTTTATTTCTAAAAGAATTTTTGTAAGCTATTTTAATAGATATTTAAACATTAAACTCTTATTTTACATAACACATAACAAATCTTAATTTAAACATTCTACTTTCATTTCAAAGGGGATTAACAGCAACCACCATATCCACCGTATCCATACGGGGATCCATAGCCGTAACCACCATAACCACCGTATCCATATGGAGATCCATAGCCATAACCACCGTATCCATATGGAGAAAGTAAAGAACCGGCTAATAAACCACCAGCTAATCCCCCTACAAAGGGACCACCAAAACCAAAACCAGGTCTTCCAAAGCCGAACCCTGGACGGCCGAAACCGGGTCTTCCAAARCCAAAACCAGGTCTYCCAATAAACCGTTCATCTGCATGGTTTAACTGRTTTTCTTGAGAATATAAACTAGGTAAAAAGTGTATTTCTGAATTCATRAGCGMAACCTCCATTTTTTCTTATCAAATCAAGAATATGCATTTACCTAGTTTAYTTCTTGGGTTAGTGTCCCTGTTTTGTGAAAAATAAGTAAAAAGTAATAGTTTTTTAAAATAAAAACCACAATTTTAAAAACTATTACKKTCGGGTTYAATAYTAGTGATTTTTATTTAAGAATTAAACATGCTCATAAATGCTTACGGATACATATAATACGTTAGCCCATGTAAATTATATCCCTACTCCTTTACTCAAATTTTTTAAAAAGGAGTGATAGTATGTCTAGTTGTGGTGGATGTGGACTTGGTGGAGGTTTTGCTCTTCTAATTGTCTTATTTATTCTTCTTGTCATTATTGGATGTAGTTGTTTTAGTGGTGGCTACGGAGGCTTCTGCTAATTCAATAAAAAGCCTTTCAAACGAAAGGCTTTTTACATAGACCCATTTATTTTAAATCCTTTTAATGATAGGCAAGTTCCTAAAATATTATGAATGCATATTATGAAGTTAGCGTACCCCGCCATTTTATTCTAAGAGAAACCTTTGTTTTTTTGGTGTATTCTTGACCAGTCAGAAAAACTCCTGATTGTGGTTGAAATCAGGGTTTTTTTGCCTTTCATATCAAAAGATTTGAAGGGGATTTATTTGTTACATAACCCTAGTCAACTTAAGTTGACTGAAAGTGCCTTAAGGCACTTATAACTTTATGATTAATAGTAAAAAAGCTCTTGGACGTTCTATTCAGAAGCTTTTTTATATAGGTGATGATAGTACAAGCTAAAAAAAATTAATAGCATAAAATATCTTATCCATATTAAAGGGAGGGATATATATGTGTTGTTGGAATAATATTTTCTTTTGTGGGTGTCGACGTCGTCGCTGTAACTATAACAATAATTTTGGCGGTTGCTCTTGTGGTAGACATAATCATCATAACCATAATAACGATCATAATTCTTATAATCAGGGTAATAACAATTGTAGTTGTAAGGATARWAAWAATAATCATCACCAAAATCATAAWTGTAATTGTGGACATAATAGTCATTCCAATTACTAATTACTAACTTTATTTAATTTACAAGTAAAAGGCTTGCTCATACATTTGAACAAGCCTTTTTTATTTATACAATTTTTTTGTTAACGGCTAAGGTCTGGTCCCTGCTTGTTTGATCTGTTTATCGTTGTACTTCTTAATCTTGTTATTTGCTGTGCATGTTCTTGACTATGAATAGCTTGTTGGATAGCATTAAAAACGTTATTTAGAGCGTTTATGTTGCTCTCATGTGTTTTTATTTCTTTTTCTAACCATGGGACGACTGTTTTCTCCATTGTGTTCATGCGGCTTTGTTGTTGTTGTAAATTTTGTTGTCCTTTGTAGCCCAGTTCTTTTAGATTTTCACGTCCATATTTAGCTTCACTTTGCAATTCTTCATAATCTTGACGAGCTTTTTTTGAGACAAGTCGTTTGGCTTTTTCCCCTGGGCTTCTGTCTAATTCATCAAGCTTTTTCTCCACGCTGCTGAGCTTCTCTACCTCTTTACTTATAGTTGAGACATGTTCTTTCTCTACACGAACCATTTTCTGATGTTTTTTGAACTCGTCTAGCTTCTTTTGGTTAGCATCTAGACTTTGTTTGATGTTAGATAGCCTAAATTGATTTTGTTGAGCAGTATCGTGATACTGTTCCAGCCTTAATGCATTGCTGTACGTGAGATATTTGCCAGCTGTTTTAAGATCCGGATAATAAGAGCTTACCTCACGGATTTTGGCCTGTTTAATAGCTTCTTCAGCTTGTAATAGTACCCTAGTTTCGACTTGGATTTGTTTTTTCTCATACGTAATCTGATTGAGTCGATTTTCTTTCTTTTGAGAGAATTCTTGGTAACGCTGATAGAACTCTTCTTTGTTTGAAAAACGTAGAGATTCTTTCTGTTTTTGAATACTACTTTCATAGCTTTCTTTGTTACTTTCTAAATCAGAAATCTTATCAAGATGACGTCGTTTCATCATGTTATTCTCTTTAAGTTTAAACGGATTAAGGGACTTCTTAAGTTCCTCTACTTTTTCTTCATTCTGTTGGATTTCACGCTCTAAATCTCTCACACGATCATAATAATTGCTGACATTCAGGAATTGCTGTTGTTGTACATGAAAGTGTCGTTCAATAGGATCATGACGATCACTCATTTTGCGTAGTTCYTCGTGGCGTGCCTCAATATCTTCTAAGGTAATAACCTTTTGACCTACAAGAGACGCAGCTTTTTGAATATAGGTTTTCTCTATATCCGTAGAAAAGCTGAATTGCTTCTCTTTTTCCTTCATTTTCTTTAAGTGTTCTTCTTTTTGGTGACGGTAGGCTTGTAAATCAACCACGGCCTTATTGTAGTCYTGGCGGTCTCTATTGATCTGGCCACGATCTGTTTTCTTCCCTTTCTTCTCCATGTCATGTGCGACATGGCCTAAGTGAACCATTGGTAAGATTTCTAGTCCACGCTTTTCATGAGAAAGATGAGTAATACGTTCATTGCTTTGAGCTTGTTCTAGCGCTTGATTCGCATAGTTTGCCCATTGTTCACGGATGGATAAGCAGCCTTTGCTATTTTTAACGTACCCACGATTGTTTTCTTTTGCATTCGCAAAATCAGCATTCCAGCCACGATTCTTTTTGCCGAATCCATCTTGGTCTAGATTTCTCATCGTTAACATGATGTGAGCGTGAGGATTATTCTTATCATCTCGATGAATAGCAATATCAGCAACCATTCCTTTTTGAACAAACTCGTTTTGAGCAAAGGATTGAATGAGTTCTTTTTGTTGATCATGATTCAGTTCAATTGGCAAAGCAATATTCAATTCGCGTGCAAGTTGTGAGTCTTTGCGTTTCTCTATTTTTTCAACTTCATTCCATAAACGGTTCCGATCGTTCATCCATTCTGGCGCATTAGAAGGAGTCAGAATCATGGTCTCAGGTTGGACACTACGAGCATAAAATTTTTGCTCGTCTGTACGTTCATCATGTAGTTTTTCGCCACTGCGATAAGCAGCTGCAGCGACAGCTGATTGTCCTTTTGAACGACTAATAATTTGCATCGATAGATGGTAGATAGCCATAATTCTTTCCTCCTTTATTGAGAATGGGTTAGTGAGTTAGGAATAAGTTGATGAGAGCACAAAGTGCGCTAATCAACGCTTCAGATGAAATCAACATCATGAACACCGGAGGTGTCAGATGGTGGTTTCATCTTTGCCGATAGGCAAACAGATTTTATGAAATTCGCCATATAGGCGAATGGGTCTTTGGTTTTGTCTTTTCGTTCCGAAGGAACCGCACACATCGGTACGATGTATAAGTGCGCCCTTATCTCTTTGATCTAAGGGAATTATACCATATACTGGTGAGAGAATCCATGCTAAGGATACCAATTTATCTCAATTTTTGATATAATCAATTTAAATATTAGAGAACAGAAAAAGGAGATGAGGATGGGTGCCGAAGAAGCGAACAGATGAGGAAATTCTTCAGGAAC
>NZ_JBFULJ010000303.1:0-4184 GCF_056400385.1 Priestia sp. P5_B4 | reverse complement strand
GTCTTATCAGGAAGCAAAGTACGGTTTACAACAAGTAAATATCCCTTATGAGTTGGTGATTGGAAGTGCTTTGTCAATCTCTAATAATATTCTTCCGGATATTTTGCCAGCATTTATTTCAGAATTTAAGGACGTTCGAATAAAGATTTTAACAGGCCATTCTAAAGATATTTTACACAAGGTAATTAATAAAGAGGTGGACTTCGGCATTGTACGAACAGAAACCCATCCTCAAGTAGAATCAATTCGTCTTTATAATGATCCAATCAGTCTTTTCGTTCCTAAAAATCATATTTTTTTAAAAGAAGAGAGTGTAACAGTTGAAGATGTAAGTAAGCAACCACTTATCTTTTTTGATTATGGATCGATAGATTGGCTTGCCATTCATCGCTTATTTTTGAGTAAGGGGTTAAATCCGAATATATATTTAGAAGTTGATAATATGGAAACAGCAAAAAACCTTGTACTCCAAGGCGTAGGCATCTGCTTTCTACCTGAGCATTGTGTCAAAAAGGAATTAGAAAATGAAGAGTTATTCCGAGTAGAAATGACTCCTCCTGTGAAAACAAACATTAGCATTGATTTCATTTATTTAAAAGGGAAACCTACATCTGTTTTCATGGATTTCTTAAAAGAGAAAATGTTTGAACAGCACTAAACCCATTAACACTCAATGGGTTTAGTGTTTTTTTATATAGAAAATGATTACTTTATCTAAATACAATTAATATCTTCTATAACCTTATAGCTTTCTTCTATAACTTAACTTACTAAAAGGAATTTATAATGATTACATTGGATGATTAAATTTAAAGAAAATTATGATTATTAACTCTAAAATTATCCAATATTCATCATAATCATTATCATCAATAAAAGAAGGGGTTGACCAATAGTTATATCTATACTGGAAATTATTGTTGCTAGTTAAACGATAAGTTAAGTGATAAGTTTTATGGTGAAAGTCCTTGCATTATCAAGAAAAAGAAAAATGAAAGGGGTTTCAATTATGAGAAAGTTTGGATTAGCTACTCAGATATTTATTGGGCTCGCTTTAGGTATTATTGTAGGTGCAGTCTTCTATGGTAATGAAACAGCAATGGCTATTCTTCAACCAATGGGCGATATCTTTCTTCATCTAATCAAAATGATTGTTATTCCAATTGTCGTAGCTGCTCTTGTCGTATCAATAGCAGGTGTAGGTGATATAAAAAAGTTAGGAAAACTAGGTGGAAAAACGATTCTTTATTTTGAAATCGTTACTACAGTTGCATTAGCTATTGGTTTACTTGCTGCAAACATATTTCATCCAGGTACTGGAATTGATATGGGGAATCTGGAAAAAGGTAATATCTCAACATATGAAGAAACAGCTAAAGCAAGTGAAAGTGGAAGTATTGCTGATAAATTTGTTCATATCATACCAAGTAACATCTTTCAATCGATGGCAGAGGGGGATCTACTTGCTATAGTCTTTTTTTCTGTACTGTTTGGAGTAGCTGTTGCAGTTATCGGAGAAAAAGGAAAGCCTGTTTTAAGTTTCTTTGATGGTGTATTAGAAGCCATGTTCTGGATGACAAACTTAGTTATGAAGTTTGCTCCATTTGGTGTATTTGCATTAATTGGTGTCAACGTAGCAAAGTTCGGAATTGGTTCATTAATCCCTTTAGGGAAACTGGTATTAGTTATATATGCTACAATGTTTTTCTTTGTATTTGTTGTACTAGGGATTATTGCGAAATTTGCTGGTACAAACATATTTACCCTTATGAAAATTTTAAAAGATGAGCTAATTTTGGCATTTACAACTGCAAGCTCAGAATCAGTATTACCAAGGTTGATGGCTAAAATGGAGAAGTTCGGATGTCCAAAGGCTGTTACTTCCTTCGTTATTCCTACAGGTTACACCTTTAACCTTGATGGATCGTCTATTTATCAAGCAATTGCTGCAGTCTTTATTGCTCAAATGTACGGCATTCATTTATCTATTGCAGAACAGATTACACTTTTACTCGTATTGATGTTGACTTCTAAGGGAATGGCAGGCGTTACAGGTGCTTCGTTTGTAGTGGTGTTGACAACACTCAGCTCAATGGGTCTTCCATTAGAAGGCATGGCTTTCATTGCAGGGATCGATCGTATTTTAGATATGCTTCGTACATCTGTAAATGTAATAGGAAATGCATTAGCTACGATTGTAATGTCTAAATGGGAAGGCGAGTTTGATCAAGAAAAGGCAGCACGTTATACAGCATCTATAAAACAATCTGATGTCGCATAACTAGTGGTAATGACTAATAAATAGGAGGAAACATCGTGGTGAATACTGAAGTAAAAGAACAAAAAGATGTACGAATTGAAAAAGATTTTTTAGGTACAAAGGAAGTTCCTAATGAAGCATATTATGGAATACAAACACTACGTGCGGTTGAGAATTTTCCAATAACAGGATACAGAGTACATGAAGAGCTTATTAAAGCTTTAGCCATTGTAAAGAAAGCTGCGGCTCTTGCTAATATGGATGTCAAACGTTTGTATGAAGGACTAGGAAATGTAATTATCAAAGCTGCGGATGAAATCATTGAAGGAAAAAGAAATGATGAGTTCATTGTTGATCCTATTCAAGGTGGAGCCGGTACATCAATGAATATGAATATAAATGAAATGATCGCTAACCGTGCTCTGGAGTTACTGGGACATGAAAAAGGATCATATGTGCATCTAAGCCCAAATAGTCATGTAAATATGTCACAATCTACAAATGATGTATTCCCAACGGCCATTCATATAGCAACACTCAATTTATTAGAAAAGCTATTAAGAACTATGAGCCACATGCAATCCGTATTTCAAGAAAAAGCCCAACAATTTGACCACATCATAAAAATGGGGCGTACTCATCTACAAGATGCTGTTCCAATCAGACTTGGTCAAGAGTTTGAAGCCTATAGTCGTGTTTTAGAACGTGATATGAAACGTATTAAACAATCATGTGACCACTTATATGAAGTAAACATGGGAGCCACAGCCGTGGGAACTGGGTTAAATGCAGACCCTCGTTATATTGAGAACGTCGTGAGACATCTAGCTCATATTAGTGAGTTACCATTACGAGGTGCTGACCATCTTGTTGATGCTACTCAAAATACGGATGCCTATACAGAAGTTTCTGCTACCTTAAAAGTTTGTATGATTAACATGTCTAAAATCGCGAATGATATTCGATTAATGGCTTCTGGTCCTCGTGCGGGATTAGCTGAACTTCTATTACCAGCTCGTCAACCTGGTTCRTCTATTATGCCTGGTAAGGTCAATCCTGTCATGCCGGAAATGATTAATCAAGTAGCTTTTCAAGTCATAGGTAATGATCATACAATTTGTTTGGCATCTGAAGCAGGTCAGCTTGAACTAAATGTTATGGAGCCTGTTCTCGTATTTAACCTACTTCAGTCAATCGGCATTATGAATAATGCATTTCATGTTTTTACAGAACATTGCCTAAAAGGCATTGAAGCAAATGAGGAACGTTTAAAAGAGTACGTAGAAAAAAGTGTAGGGATTATTACAGCCGTAAATCCACATATCGGATATGAAGTAGCAGCACGAATTGCTAGAGAGGCTATYTTAAATGGAAARTCGGTACGAGARYTATGTTTRCAATATGAYGTATTRACTGAGGAGGARCTTGARTTAATTTTAAATCCCTATGAAATGACGAAYCCAGGTATATCTGGSARCTCTCTTTTTGACAGAAATTAATTTTTAAAGCGTGCTCCATATTAAGTTTATCGTATAAGCCACCTACTTTGGATATCCCTAGGTGGCTTATTTTCTATATACACGTCAAAAAATACCAACTACCATTCAAACCATGCTATTTTTTATAGTCTAAGTACCACCTAAATGCTTTTCTTCATGCCACACTCTCGACATTCACGTAGAAAAATGCCCCCTTTTATAGAACTTTTGAAGTAAGATGAATTGCAGTTATCGCATCGGACACTAACTTTATTCGGAAATTCAGCATAGTCGTAAACTTTATCAAGGATGATTTTTTGCTACTCTTTCTCTTCTATAAGGAAAAGAGGTATCAGAGAGAGCAATTAAAAATACTTCATCATATAAAGTCATGGCAAAAGCATTAGAAAATCTTTCAAAGGAAGATATTGCTTCATTGTTAAACA
>NZ_JBFULJ010000302.1:0-4185 GCF_056400385.1 Priestia sp. P5_B4 | reverse complement strand
AAAGGAGGAGTTTTATATCCAATATTTACGAATAAATGTATTACTCATCCTTATAATAAGTTTATTTTTCTTCGGGATTGTTCTTTTTTCTTATAAGTTATTTGCTGCGGGAATGTTGCCCATCATAGGCATGCTTTTTATCTATGCTTTAACCTCTAAATATCGTTCAACGGTTTCTCTTTTTCTATTCTTTTTAATAGGAACATGTATGTTTCAAATAGGAAGCAATTATTTCATTGAATGGGATCTATCTAAAGAGATGAAAATCATTGTAAACAGAATTTTACTTCTGTTCATCATAGGTGGACTATTGCTTTCCATTTTGTTGTCCAAACAGAAGGTATTTCTTTTTGCATCATTATCAGACTGGCAGAAACATATAGTGATGCCATATCATTCGATTAAGCTAACGTACTTTTTAATGTTTGGTCTGATTGGTTCGGCTACAATCTTTGTACCGTTACTGTTCGTTGAAGATATAAGCTATACAAAATCATTCGTCATATACGGTATAGTATTCTCCGTTATAAACGCTATTTTAGAAGAGTTGCTTTGGAGAGGGATCATGTTATCTCATTTAAAGAGTAATCTTTCCACTTTTTATGCTGTTTTCATTACGAGTATTGGATTCGGTCTTTTGCACATATCAATAGGAATTCCTGTAATCATGAGTTTACTTTTTTCTCTTGGTGGATTTTTCTATGCATTTGTCGTTTTAAAGACGAAAAGCATATACCCAGCCATAGTTTTTCATTTTATTATTAATTTAGGTATGGTTTTTAACGGATGGATATTTTAGCATCTTGCACCAAAAAGCTCAGAGCTATATATCGCTCTGAGCTTTTATGAGTTATTACTGTTGTATATTACCTGAACTGTTTACAGTAGGCTACCTGCTTTTTATTGACTTTCAAAATGCAGCAAATACTTCACTAGATAAAGGCCAGAGTTTGTTTTTTCTTGAAGAGGAATAGTCAGGCATGTGACGTAATAATACCCGTTTGGAATGTCATAGCTTAAGGTTTCAGATAGGACGCTTTTGATTTCGATCCCATCGCTTTCGACGTGAAAAGGAAGGCGAGTGGTCTTTTCAGCCTTTGATGCGTCTGGAGTTTCGTTTACCCATACTTCAATAATGGCTCTTGTGTTTGATACGGCTTCAAATGAAATAGCTTTATCGTCTGCGACATATCCTTTTTGAATATCTTCATCGCTCCAGTCGTGATGGGGCTTTGGCTGTCCTTTTTGAAACAGCGTAAACTGATGATAAGACATGGTTAGCTCTTGTTCTTTCCATTTTGTTTTCATGATTTCACCTCTTCAAAGTAAAGCTTGTTCTGCTATTATTGAACGATAAATTGTACGCGTGTACCATCTGGATACTGTTCTAACTGATTTCCAACCCATGAGCCGGCTCCGCGGTTATCAGAAGGTGAAATATAGCGAATGTCAGCTCCTGCTCCGCCTTCTTCGCACATAGCCATTGGCCATTCATCACGGTCATAACCTGTTTTTGTCGGATATCCTTTCAGGGATTCTTCTCGGTTCGCTTCAGCACCGTCGCGATCAATTGTACAAACGGAAGAGTGCCCAGCGGCAATCGCGTCACGAATATGATCACCCGTTTCAGGATATCGGTCTAACGGAAAATAAAGTGTCGCATCATAATTTACTTCAGCTTCCGTTTTTTCAGGAGATAAAAAAGCCGCATGCCCCATAAACCCTAAAATACATGCCATGATAATGAATAGACTTGCCATTAATTTTTTCCCGTATGTAGCCATCTTAAACCTCCAGTGTAAGTCGTTTTTACAGCTTAACTATACTGTCAGATTGCTAAGTTTAGATTACAGGACAATAAATACGTTGTAAACAAGTATTAACATTTATGTTAAACTTCCTTTACTTGACATCATACCCTAATAGGTATAAAGTTGTGTATACATTTACTTCTTGCGTACAGCTTAAAAGCAAGAAGCGCAATCATGCATGAGCGGAGGTAGTAGTATGATGGAATATGATAAACAAGTTAAAAATCGTTTGAAACGTATTGAAGGTCAGTTAAAAGGTGTCTTAAATATGATGGAACAAGGAAAAGACTGCCGTGACATTGTGACACAGCTCTCAGCAGCCAGAAGCGCAATTGATCGCACGATGGGTGTTATTGTCAGCACCAATCTTGAACAATGTGTAAGAGAAAGCATTGAAAAAGGCGAGAATACCGAAAACTTAGTAAAAGAAGCAGTAGAGCTGTTAGTAAAAAGCAGATGAGATATTCGTTTCATCTGCTTTTTGTTTTTACTGTACGCTGCTCACAAGGATAAAAACCGCTGTTCCTAAACACAATACGGATAGGAACAGCGGTTTTTTAGGTTTATCTCGTTTTAAGAACAGGAAAGATATATGGAGAGAAAGGAGGAGGTCAAGGTGAGTGATGACAAAAAATCACCAGCATATAATCATACGGAAATTCATCATAAAATTGAGGCTTTTCCAAAAGCGCCGGGAATCAAAGCCGCTTTTCGCTTTAACCACGCTTCTTCTCCGTGGGTAAGAGGAATCAGCTCAGGCTTGTCTTCAAGTCTGCCGATTTTGATAGGAATTTTGTTTGATCATTTGCAGTACGGACTCATTGCAAGCATTGGCGGCTTTACATATTTGTATACAAAAGATGAGCCTTATGCGCAGCGTGCTGTTAAGTTATTTTTAGCTTTGCTTGGCGTTACGCTGTGCTTTACACTCGGCTCGTTATTTGCTGACGTAGCTTGGATGAAAACTATTTTATTTGGTGTTATTGGATCTGTATCGGTTTATGTTTTCGGAGCGTTAAAAATTCCAGGACCTTCTGCCATGTTTTTTGTCCTTTCATTTGCTGTGAGCACGAGCATTCCAGCGCCGAATTTGCAGGCTGTTTTTTTGCACGCAGGACTCGTTTTTTTAGGAGGGACACTATCTTGGTGTATTAGCATGAGCGGCTGGCTTATTAACCCGCGCGGACCTGAAACTGCCGCTGTGGCGAAAGCGTACAGGCAGCTAGCTTCATTTGTCGGGTCTCTTGGTACGGAATCATTTCACGCCGAGCAGCATAAAACGGTTGTCGAGCTTCGAGCAGCGGAAACAGCGATGAAACAAGCGAAAATTAATCGAAAAAAATCATCGTTTGCGCATCGTCTGTTTTTATTAAATCAAAAAGCCGAAGGACTGTTTATCTTTGTGATGGCAGCTGCGAACGATTTTAATCCAGCTGTTTCTAAAAAAGCACAGGCGGTGATTGAAACGTTCGCATCAGAAATGGCCACGTTAAAAAAGCATAAAAAAATTCGAGACGTTCGAGAAGAAATTGAAGAGCTGTCCATCAAAGAAGAGCTGCGTACATTGCTATTGGATGTAAATGACGTTCTTCAAATGAAAGAATTAAAAGAAACGGAGTATATTCAATTTTCACAAGGCAGCGTAAAAACACGCTTAAAAGCTGCTTTTCACAAACGTTCTTATGTGCTTAAAAATGCTTTGCGCTACGGAATTATTATGATCATCGCCGCAGCCGTTGCCTATACGACAAATATTCCAAGGTCTTACTGGATTCCGCTTACGTGCGCGGGAGTGATGCTTGGAGCAACCGTTCGTGCAACGGTTCAGCGAGGTATTCAGCGCTCTGTCGGAACCATTTTAGGTATTTTAATTGGAACCGGGATTCTGATGCTTGAACCAACGGGAATCGTCATTGCGCTCATTGTCTTTGTGCTTCAGTCGACGATTGAAATTGTAATTGTTAAAAACTACGCGCTCGGCACGCTCTTTATCACACCAAATGCTCTTTTAATTGCTGAAAGCGGTCATCCAGATAAAKCGATTAGCTACTTTACGTMTGCTCGAGTGATTGATATTGTCATTGGTTCTGTTATTGGAGTGGTCGGCACGGTATTAATTTTTAAACGAGCTTCTTCACTTCGTTTGCCATATTTGCTTGGAGATGTGATACGAAAAGAAGGACAGTTTTTAGAAATGCTAAGCACCGAACAAGATGAAGAAAGAATTAAACGAGAAAGAAATAAGCTTCAAGGAGAACTCGTTAATCTTCGGGCCCTGTACGATAATGTGATTGGAGAATATTCTAAAACGGCCGTCAAACTAGAAGGGTTGTGGCCTGCAGTTGTCGCTACACAGCAGTTAGGTTATATGCTT
>NZ_JBFULJ010000301.1:0-4193 GCF_056400385.1 Priestia sp. P5_B4 | reverse complement strand
GTAGGAGACGGCCCTGAAATGACGGTAGTGTCTCAATTAGTAAGAGAGCTAAATCTTCAAGATTCTGTGTTATTTCTTGGGAAACAAGAAAATGTAGCAGAACTATATTCGATTAGCGATTTAAAACTGTTATTATCTGAAAAAGAAAGCTTTGGGCTTGTGCTTTTAGAAGCTATGGCCTGTGGTGTTCCATGCATCGGAACAAATACAGGCGGAATTCCCGAAGTAATTGAACAYGAAAAAACAGGATATATTTGCGAAGTGGGAGACKTCGAAGAGGCAGCGAGCAAAGCAATTCAGCTACTTCAAAATGAACAGCTGCATCACCAAATGAGGGAAGCGTCTCTAAGCGCAGTTAATCATAAATTTCATTCAACAGAGATTGTGAGTCAATATGAAAAACTTTATTATAAATTGGTACAGGGTTGAAGAATGGAGGAAGTTATGAAAGAACCGTTCATTCATCCGCTTTATATTATTGAAAAACTGGAGACAGCCGGTTACGAAGCGTATTTTGTTGGAGGAGCGGTCAGGGATCTCATTTTAAATCGCACGATTGGAGATATTGATATCGCTACGTCGGCTAGGCCTGAACAAGTGATGGAACTCTTTCCTAAGACGATTCATGTAGGAATCGAGCATGGTACGGTTGTCGTTGTCCATGAGAACGAGACCTATGAGGTAACCACTTTTCGCTCTGAGGGAGAATATGATGATTTTCGTCGGCCCTCGTCCGTTACGTTTATTTCGTCTCTGATAGAAGATTTGCAGCGTCGCGATTTTACAATCAATGCAATGGCTATGAATGCAAAAGGAGAAATCATTGATCCATTTAATGGAAGAGAAGATTTGCGAAATCAGCTGATTCGCACTGTCGGAAATGCTAAAGAACGCTTTCATGAAGATGCTCTTCGTATGATGAGAGCCGTTCGCTTTGTCAGTCAGCTGGCGTTTTCGCTGTCTGATCAAACTAAAAGAGCCATTCAGCAATACGGTGAACTGCTGAGGCATGTTTCTATTGAACGCATTACAGTTGAATTCGAAAAAATGCTGAGCGGAAAGCGTCCGTCTTTAGCATTAGCACTTGTAGCAGATACGGAGTTGTATCGCTACTTGCCCCAATTGAATGTAGATCCGCAAAAATTCCGGTCTGTTTGTGCACACGATTGGATGATGCTTCAGCGAGTATCGGAGTCATGGACACTTCTGGTACATCTACTCGATATTCAAGACAAGCAGGCATTTTTTAAAAGCTGGAAATTATCTAATAAGCAAATTAAAGATATTCAGCTTCAGTCTATTGGCCTTCGAGACGTTTTGGAAAATGGATGGTCAAAACGCATCATGTATACAATTGGAGAGCAGGCCAGCGTAAGCGTGAATCGTATTTTACAACTTCTTCGAAGCAATGAGCATATGAATGAACATGAGCTTCTTTACATCTATAGCGAGCTGCCTATTCATTCTTTAAAAGATTTAGATATAAATGGTCAAGATCTTTTAGTGTGGACAGGTAAAAAGGGTGGTCCATGGGTGTCTCAACTGTTAAAAGAAATTGAGGAGAAAGTTCTATACAATGAGTTAATGAACACGAAATCTTCAATAAGAAAGTGGGTGCAGTCTTGCAGTCAGATATAAGAAGAACGCTGCTTGAAATGTTTACGAACGCAGATGGGGACTATGTCTCCGGCCAAAAGATCAGCGATTTATTAGGCTGTTCAAGAACAGCTGTATGGAAGCATATCGAAGAGCTGCGAAAAGACGGCTATGAACTTGAAGCTGTTCGTAAAAAAGGCTATCGCATTGTAGGGAAGCCGAACAAAGTAAGCAGCAACGAGCTTTTATTAGGGCTCCAAACAACAAAAATCGGTCAGTATATTCATTATGAGGAAAGCGTGCATTCTACTCAGAAAATTGCTCATCGAATCGCTCAAGAAGGAGCAAAAGAAGGAACGGTCGTAGTTGCTGAAGAGCAAACGGCAGGGAGAGGAAGACTTGATAGAGCTTGGTATTCCCCAAAATATACTGGTGCCTGGATGAGTATTATACTGCGTCCTTCTATCCCTCCGCAGCAGGCTCCTCAGCTGACTCTACTATCAGCAGTGGCTGTTGTACAGGCCATTCAAGAAGTGACGAACCTTTCTCCAGACATTAAATGGCCTAATGACGTTTTATTAAATGGGAAGAAGCTAGTTGGGATTTTAACAGAAATGCAGGCTGATTTTGACCGGATTCACTCAGTCATCATTGGAATCGGCATCAATGTGAATCAGCAGGAAACGGATTTTAATGAACAAATCAAACACATTGCCACATCTTTACGTATTGAAAAAGGTGAAGAAATTAATCGTGCGGCTTTGATGCAAGCGTTTTTCTTAAAGTTAGAAACCCTTTACGAAGAATACTTGAAAAATGGCTTTGGTTTAATTAAAGTTCTTTGGGAAACGTATGCGATCAGTATTGGCAAGCGAATTATAGCACGCACGATGACAGCTAACATTGAAGGCTTTGCAAAAGGTATAACAGATGAAGGCGTTCTATTGATTGAAGATGATGAAGGAGTTATACACCGAATTCATTCTGCAGATATTGAGCTCTCTGCTAAAAAATAGTAGAAAAATAAAGAAATTTTTATTATAATACGAGTATCAAGGTAGTATCGCAAGAACTTCACTTGATACTCGTTTTTTTATTTTAAATACGACAATAAATCTGCCTTGATCCATTAAGGACTAGGACAGAGGGATGACGCGTAGGTAAGCACATTAGGTAAAGTGTGCTTTTTATAGATGAAGTCTGTCAAAGTCCTTCTTCCTTTTATAGGTAGAAGGACTTTTTGTGTGCAGACGTGCGCTCATCTCCTCTGAGAAGGAGGAGAAAGTTAGTGAAAACAAAATTAGATTTTTTACGTATGAAACAGAACAATGAACCAATTGTGATGCTGACTGCCTACGATTATCCGTCAGCTAAGTACGCTGAGGAAGCAGGCGTAGACATGATTTTAGTAGGCGATTCTCTAGGAATGGTCGTTTTAGGATATGACTCTACGATTCCTGTAACGGTAGATGATATGATTCATCATACAAAAGCGGTTAAAAGAGGAGCTGCTGATACATTTATCGTCACCGACATGCCATTTATGTCCTATCACGTGTCGAAAGAAGACACGATGAAAAATGCTGCTCGTATTATGCAGGAAAGCGGGGCTCATGCTTTAAAAGTAGAAGGTGCAAAGGATGTTCTTTATACAATTTCAGAATTGACGCAAGCTGGTATTCCGGTTGTGGCACATCTCGGGTTAACTCCTCAGTCTGTCGGTGTCCTGGGCGGTTATAAAGTGCAGGGAAAAGAAGCAAAAGAAGCCAAACAGCTAATCCAAGACGCGATCAAGTGTGAGCAGGCGGGAGCTATTGCTGTTGTATTAGAATGTGTTCCTAAACAAGTAGCAAAACAAGTAGCTGAACGCTTGAGCATTCCAACAATCGGAATTGGAGCAGGAGCTGATACGGATGGTCAAGTACTTGTATACCACGATGTATTAACATACGGAGTAGAGCGTGTGCCAAAATTCGTTCAGTCATTTGCGAAAATAAATGAGCCTATTTTACAGGGGCTTTCTCAGTATGTAAGTGAAGTGAAAAAAAGAGAGTTTCCGAAAGAAGCACATACTTTTTCAATGAAAGAAGAGCAGTTAACGGCACTGTACGGAGGAAAATAAGATGAAAGTCATTACAACAATTAAAGACATGCAGCAGGAGATGAAAAAAGAAAAGCAGCTTGGACGTTCAATTGGATTTGTTCCGACGATGGGCTATTTGCATGAAGGCCATGCTACTTTACTTGGAGCAGCTCGCACAGAAAATGAAGTAGTGGCGCTAAGTATTTTTGTGAACCCGACTCAATTTGGGCCGAATGAAGATTTTGATACGTATCCAAGAGATTTTGAGCGGGATGAGCGCGTGGCAAAAGAAGCTAACGTCGACTATTTATTTTATCCTTCAGTAGAGGAAATGTATAAGTCAAGCCATTCAGTTGCTATAACCGTGACAGATCGTGTAGACGTATTGTGTGGACAGAAGCGCCCCGGCCATTTTGACGGAGTAGCCACGGTACTAACAAAGCTTTTTCACATTGTAACACCAGATCGTGCATACTTTGGTAAAAAAGATGCACAGCAAGTTGCTGTAGTAGAT
>NZ_JBFULJ010000300.1:0-4211 GCF_056400385.1 Priestia sp. P5_B4 | reverse complement strand
GCTTTTGTTTGGTGTAATCGGTATGCTCGGCGTGCAGTATACATATTTTGCAGCTATTGAAGCAGGAAACGCTGCTACAGCTACAGTGCTTCAATATACGTCGCCAATATTTATTATTGGCTATTTAGCTGTGCAAGCAAGAAAGTGGCCGGTGAAAGTAGAAATGATTTCTGTTGCGCTCGTTATAACGGGGACCTTTTTTCTTGCAACAAGCGGGAATTTTAACGAGCTGTCTATTACAGGATGGGCGTTGTTTTGGGGAATTGGGGCAGCTGTGACGTCTGCTTTTTATACGCTTCAGCCTAAGCGTCTTCTTACGAAATGGAGCTCAATTGAAATAGTAGGCTGGGGAATGGTGATAGGCGGCGTAAGTTTTTCATTTATCCACCCGCCGTGGCATATAGCAGGTGAATGGTCGCTATTGTCGCTGTGTGCGGTGTTATTTGTAATCATCTTCGGAACGCTCATTGCATTTTATTGCTATTTGGAAAGCTTGAAGCATATTAGCGCTTCTGAAGCCATTGTTCTTGCGTCAGCAGAGCCTTTATCAGCAGCGGCGCTCTCTGTTCTATGGCTTCATGTGACCTTTGGATGGACGGAGTGGTTAGGTACGATTCTTATTATCGCTACGGTATTTTTACTTTCTCAGCGAAAGCCAGAGGTGACGTCATAAGTAAAAAGGACTTTCAAATGAAAGTCCTTCTTGTTTTTATAGAGGTTTTAGCGTAAACGTGTTTGTATACGAGCGGTTAGCATATAGTGTGTAATCAGGATGTGTTTTAGCTTGCCAGCTATCGTCTCCGCCAACGCCCATTTGCTTATAGTTAACCCGCACGGTTACTGAATCGCTTGCCGGCAATTTGTAAAAATGATCGTAAGCCTCCAGTTCAAAAGGTGAGTAAGGTAAAGCATTCAGCTCGACTGTTGGCAAACCYTTTATCAAAAAGCCGCGTCCTTGAGCGTTTGTAATAGTGGCCCATCGAACGTCCGTTTTATTTCCGCATTCTTGAGGGCGTAAATACGGTGTGACTTGCTCTTTTACACTGCCTTTATGAAGGGCCAGCTTAGCGCCAGTTTTACGATCCCAATAATTTTCATGAGGTCCTCTTCCGTACCATGTTAAAGAATCAAAAGTCGCATTCATCGTAAACAGCATGCCGATTTCTGGAATTTCAGGCATTGTCTCAGAAGGTGCTAAAGATTGTTCAATTTTCATTTCACCATCGTTATATAGCGTATACGTTACATAGCAAGAAGCAAGAGAGTTGTCTAAAGCTAGTTCAACCGAAATGATAACAAAGTCAATTTGCGGCTGAACACTTATTTTTTGCACATGCTGCTCTAAGCTTGCTTGACGCCACGTTTGACATCTTTCATGCAGTTTATTCCCGAGGTCATTATCGGTTACTGCACGCCAAAAATTTGGACGAAAACCCGACGCAAGCAGCTCGGTGTGCTCGTAGTTGTAAGAAATAAACTGTCCTTTTCGCTTATCAAAAATAGCCGTGAAGTTAGTTCCTGTAACCGTAAGCGTTTGTTCATTTTGGTTAACGGTTAAAGCAGGATGAGCAGCTTTTACTGAAGGCACAGCGGTTTTGGCAGGCAGCAAAAACTGTTCGTACGCCACTTCATATCCAGCTGAAGCCCAGGCTGTATCTTTAGACAATCTGAGAGAAAGAGTTAAAACAAATTCGTCAGCTTCATTTTCTTGCTCACAAAGAGGATAAGAAAGCGTCAGTTCGTCTGTACCATCAGGAGCTACATTTAAAAGAGACGCATGCTTTTCAACGAGTTCACCGTTTTTTTCAACAGTCCAAACAAAATCATAGGCGTTCAAGTTTGTAAACAAGTGTTTGTTTTGAACGGCAAACTTTCCTTTTGCAGTGTCGACTGCTGTCCACTTTACGGGCTGATAGCATTTTTTTACTTCTGCAATTTTGGGGCTAGCTGTCCCATCAGCAAAGATTAAGCCGTTTCCGCAGAAGTTACCATCGTTAGGAGTATCACCAAAATCTCCCCCGTAAGCTAAGTAAGAAGTACCGTCTTCTGCTGTTGCTTGAAGAGCTTGATCTTTCCAATCCCATATAAAACCGCCTTGCAAGATCGGATATTGATCAAACAGCTCCCAGTATTTGTACAGATTTCCGCATGAATTACCCATTGCATGGCTGTATTCGCACAAAATGTAAGGTTTTTTCGGATTCATTAGTGCATAGCGCTCTACATCTGCTGGCTTAACGTACATCGTGCTTTCTATATCTGAAGCATCATAGTCGCGATGATGGAAAATTCCTTCGTAATGAACAAGTCTCGTGGAATCTTTTTCTTTAAAAAAGGTATACATATGCTGAAAGTTTTCTCCGCCAAATGATTCGTTTCCAAGCGACCAAATAATGATAGAAGGGTGGTTTTTGTCACGTTCGTACATGGAACGACAGCGAT
This sequence comes from Priestia sp. P5_B4, assembly GCF_056400385.1. Classification (NCBI taxonomy): domain Bacteria; kingdom Bacillati; phylum Bacillota; class Bacilli; order Caryophanales; family Bacillaceae; genus Priestia; species Priestia sp. P5_B4. The sequence continues at coordinate 1,769 of NZ_JBFULJ010000300.1, read as the reverse complement.
CCAATACGTTTTCTTTCCATTCTGGCTTGCTTCCTGGAACGGCTTTTTGCTCACCTTCTTGTAAATAAGTCCACGTTCCGTGCGTTTCTAAATTGGTTTCATCAATAACGTACAGCCCGTATTCATCACATAGTTCATACCATACTGAATCGTTAGGATAATGGGATGTACGCACCGCGTTAATATTATGCTGTTTCATCAGCAAAATGTCGTGAAGCATGTCTTCACGCGTGATGCCTGCCCGACCTTTTACTGAATCAAATTCGTGGCGATTCACTCCTCGAAGTACAATACGTTTGCCGTTGATTGTCATAAGACCGTTCTTTAGTTCAAACGTACGGAAGCCGACTTTACAGCTTTCTGTTTCGATAATAGAACCAGCAGAATTCTTTAAGCTGATTACAAGCGTATACAAATTAGGACTTTCTGCGCTCCATTTTGCAGGGCTTTTAATGTGTGTACGCAAGGAAACTGTACGTTGATCGCTCACACTTAAATTTGTTTGCAGCGGAGCTTGTAGTACTTCTTGGCCATTGGCGTCATACAGCATGGCTTCAAATGTTAGACCTTGAGTATCGTGCTCAAAGTAATTTAAAATATCAGCTGAAACGATAAGTTCACCATCTTCGTAGTTGTTATCAAGCGACGAACGAACGCTAAAGTCATAGATGTGAACCGGTGGAGTAGAATAGAGATACACATCTCGGAAGATGCCGCTCATTCGCCAAAAATCTTGGTCTTCAAGCCAGCTTGCATCACTCCAGCGATATACTTCTACTGCTATCGTATTTTCACCTTCTTGAAGGTAAGAAGTTATATCAAATTCAGCTGGAGTAAAGCTGTCTTCGCTGTAACCAACAAACTCACCGTTAATCCATACGTAAAAAGCAGATTCGACGCCTTGGAAGCTGACGTACACCGGCTGATCTTTCCATTCTGATTTAGGTGTAAAAGTACGGATGTACTGACCGACAGGGTTATATTTAGTCGGTGCAAAAGGAGGTTCGAGTTCTTCATTTTCAACCCAAGGGTATGTCACGTTTGTATATTGAGGATAGTCATATCCTTGCAGCTGCCAGTGTGAAGGAACTGAAATAGAGTCCCATTTCTCATATGAAAACTCAGGTGCGAAGAAGTTTTTGACGCGGCCATCTGCATTTTCAGCAAAATGAAAATACCAGCTGCCATTTAAGCTTTGATAGTAAACAGAAGATTTTCTATCATTTTTCAAGGCCTCTTCGACCGTTTGATAAGGCATAAGTAAAGCGTGTGCTTTTGAACGGTTCAATTGAAAAATTTCAGGGTTGTTATTCCATTCAGGGTATCCGTTTGCAGGTGCTGTATAATGAAATTTCTTGCCGGTTTTTAACACGTCGATCCCTCATTTCTAAAGTACTAGGTTATTAGTTTATATGAAAATGATAACGTTTTCTGAAAACCTTATCAATCTAATTATTTTCATGATAATATAACTATATTCACATAAAAAGGGGGAAGTAATGTGGACCGTATGTACTTTCCGGCTCTTTCAGATGAAGATATGAAACTACCATTCTATGTTACAAGCGCTGGAAGCTGGAGACACCAAACGCATATTAAGCGTCAGGGAGAGTTTCCTGATTATCAATGGATTCAATGCCTAAAAGGAAGAGGCGAGCTTCGTGTAAACGACGAGGTTTATATTATAAAAGAAAATGAAGGGATGTTTCTGACGCCGCACGTTCCGCACGAATACTATCCCGTTACGAGCGAATGGCAAGTATGCTGGG
>NZ_JBFULJ010000299.1:0-4230 GCF_056400385.1 Priestia sp. P5_B4 | reverse complement strand
CCCAAGCTTGAACCAAATGCTCCATCATCATTGTATTTGTTAAGAAGCTTTCGTTCTTCTCGTTTTGAAATCTTTTTCTTTTTGTCCTCAGCTTTCTCCACTACTTGACATGAACGGCATTGGAAGTACGTACCCGCTTTTCCTGAGTGAATTTCCATTCGCTTATGACACTGTGGACAGCGTCGATTTGATAGTTTAGGGTCTTTTGCGCGTCTATAGCTGCACTCAAGGCTTGAACAAACGAGCACTCTTCCTTGCTTTGTTTTCTTTTCTTTCAAGAAAGAACCGCATTCCGGACATTTAGAGCCCGTTAAATTATGAGGTTTGTACGTTTGATTACTTGTTTTTACTTGCTTAACTAGCTTTTCTGTTTGTTCGCGAATATTTGTTAAGAACTCTTTTGCATTTCCTTTTCCTTTAGCAATTGCTTCTAAGTCACGTTCCCACTTAGCCGTAAGCTCAGGCGACTTTAACTCATCTGCTACTAGGTCAATCAGCTGCTTCCCTTTTTTTGTTGCGTGCAGACGATTGTTTTGGCGATCAATGGATTCATTCTGCAGAAGTTTTTCAATAATATCTGCACGTGTTGCCGGGGTACCTAAATTATGTTTTTCCATTTGTCCAAGAAGATCCGCTTCTGTATAGCGCTGCGGCGGCTCTGTAAATGCGCTTTTCATCGTTACATCTTGAATGAGCAGCTTGCTGCCTTCTTCCATATCAGGCAGCTTCACCGTTGCTTCTGAGTCTCCACCAGAAACTTTTTTGAAGCCTGCATTTACGACTTGCTTTCCGCTTGCTACTAACTGTTCCCCGTTTACTTCAAGCTCTGCTTTAACCACTTCATACTCATATGGAGGATAAAACAATGAAATAAATCGCTTTGCAATTAAGTCATACAGCTTTCGTTCATCAGCTGATAAGTCCTGTAGAAATACAGGCTGATCCGTTACGATAATAGCATGGTGATCACTTACTTTTTCGTTATTAACCACTCGCTTTGGCAACTGTGCATTTCTTAAAATTGGACGAACTTCTTCTTTATATACAGCAGAGATGCTTTCCAAACGCTCTTTCATAGTAGAAACCATATCTGTTGTTAAATAACGAGAATCTGTACGCGGATACGTGACTAACTTATGCTGTTCATATAACTTTTGAAGTACATTCAATGTCTTCTTAGCAGAGAAGTTAAAGCGTTTGTTAGCATCCCGCTGCAGTTCGTTTAAGTCATAAGGAAGCGGCTGCGCTTCTTTATGCATTTTGCGCTTAATTGTTTTTACAACTGCCTCACCTGATAATTTTGAGTGCAGCTCTTTTGCGCGTTTTTCATCAAAAATGCGCTTTTCATTACCCTTTTGCCAAGCCGCTTCAAAAGATGAAAACTGAGCTGTAAGCGTCCAATATTCACTAGGTTTGAATGTATTAATTACTTGTTCACGCTCAATTATCATCGCCAGCGTCGGTGTTTGTACCCTTCCTGCCGACAATGGTTCTTCATATTTAGTCGTTAACGCTCTCGTTACGTTTAAACCGATAAGCCAATCGGCTTCTGAACGGCAAACGGCTGAATCATACAAGCGATTAAACTCTTTTCCTGGTTTTAACTGTTTAAACCCGTCACGAATTGCTTTATCCGTTTGAGACGAAATCCAAAGGCGTTTAAACGGCTTGTTCCAGCGTACCTTTTCCATAATCCAGCGTGCTACAAGTTCTCCTTCACGCCCTGCATCAGTCGCAATAATTAACTCTCCAATATCCTTTCTTTTTACTAGATCGGATACTGTGCGAAACTGAGAACTCACTTTACGAATTACTTTTAATTTCATTTTCTCAGGCATGATTGGCAGATCTTCTAATCGCCACGTTTTATATTGGTTATCATAATCCTCTGGTGTTTGTAATTCAACTAAATGACCGAGTGCCCATGTTACGACATACTTTGGTCCTTCAATATACCCTTTTTTTGTTTGGGTGCTGCCAAGTACGCGCGCAAGATCACGTGCTACACTTGGCTTTTCTGCTAATACAAGTGATTTCATTTTATGTATACCTCCAATTCACTTGTTCCATTATACATGATTGTATACTTTTTGTACGACTTCAAGATTAAGTTTACATAATAATATTATAATAAATAAAGCTGAAGGATTTCTCTTCAGCTTCTAGCTACTTCTTTTTATAAAATAGTCGCGAGATAATTAAACCGATAGCTCCTAAGACGATAAATAACAAGGCCCGTATAGCCATTGGAATAAAAGGTAAATCGTATAAAACGAGTTTAAAAAGTGTTAAGAACAAAATGCCCACGCCGATATACGTTGCTGTTTTAAACGTTTTAAGTGATCCTATTATAAATGCTGCAATGGACAGCCCTAACCAAACGGCCGTCATAATAAGCGTTTGCGGATTAGCGGAAAGATGATTGGTGCCAGCGGCCGCAACTTCCGTAGCAAAAATTAAAGAAAGAATAGAAAAAACAATACTTCCTCCAATTTTGAACGTATCGTGCTCATCTTTTTCTGTTTTTTGAATGCTGATCCATATAAATATTAGAATAGAAGCTAACACAACAAGCCAATTTAATGTGGGAAGAGACAGTACTTGTTCGATTGGTGTAACTAAGATATACGTTGCGCTCAGTATATAAATCGTATAAGAAAATAGTTGATGAAGTAGATTTTTATACGTCATGGCGATATAGTAAACAGCCAGTCCTTGAATCACATATAAAATGACTCCTTCTCTTAAATCGACGAGCTGATGAATAAAAAACGCTACTGCAACAATTAAATAGGTAATAAAAAATTCAAATTTCTCTTTAGAACTTCTTACTGCGTAAACACCTAATGCGTAAATAATAACTAGCGCAAGCAGCACCATTGTGGTCATGCCATCGTCAAAAACGGCAAGCAGCCATCCGTACGTAACTGCTAAACTCGATAGAAGGGTAAACGCATATACTTGGAGTACAGATTGTGATAGAAAAAAACTAGAAATTAAGCATAAATGCTGAATAAGAATCGCCATACCTAATAACTCTTTTACACCATTATCACCAACAAACGAGTAATAAATGAGTAGCGTAAGATTTAATAGTACCGCGGAAAGAACATATAAAATTGAATATTTTTGTTTGATTGCCACATATAAAAAGGCAATATACAGAAACGTTTCATAGCCAATGAAAACGAGCGCATTAGGCGAATTACTTTCAATAAGAAAGGGAACGAGTACGCCTCCAACCGCGCTAATAATACCTAATGCCTGTGAACGATAAAAGACTGTCGCGATAATCCCTAGGATAATCCAGCTCGCATTTAGTATAAAAGCAAGCGTTGGTCCCGCTAAATGATACAGGCTATGCATCGCAAACGTCGTTAACATGAGAATAGGAATAGCTCCTCCTACAAGTACTTGCCCGAGCACCAACCTGCCCTTTTTAATTTGGAAATGACCTGTCACAACAAAACCTATTGAAACAACGAAACCGAGAACAACTTTTGCTTTTTCATTCATTAACCCATAGTCAGAAGCTGCTTTAAATCCCCATAGCACACCAATAATAAATACAAAAATAAAAATTCTCGGCAGCCATGTTTGAAAAAGGACTTTTTCCCAATCAACAGGTTCTTCTATTGCCTGTGAACTTTTAGGTGCTGTTTGAGCAGGACGTTTAGTGGTCTCCTCGCGCTGCTTAGGAGGAGGATGAACTGTTTTTGGCTTTGGAGAATTTGTTTTATATACGAGCGACTTTAGCCTGGCTACGTCTTCTTCTAAACTGCTTATTTTTCGTTCAAGTTCTTCTATTCTTTCTTTTTCCATGTTTCCTCACCCTTTCTCTTTAAAGTATTTGTGGTTTTTATATGTATATCTTATAGAACTTAACTATTATACCATTAAAAGGAATATCACTTAGAAACATTCTATTTTTAGCAAAAAAAAATACAGCGCCCTTTTCAAAAGAAAAGTTCGTTGTATAGGATGTGCTGCATTTTTTATGTCACTTTCTCGCTGTATGTACTATGAAATCCCGCTTCGATGTGGGCTACTTGAAAGCTATGGTGACCAATTAAATATTTAACAATATCCACACGGTCAATTTTACCGGGCTTATTATTCATTGCTTCTCGCACCATAGATTGAAATGTTTCTTTGCAAAACTTCTTTTCATGAAGCAGAATCGTTTCACAATACTCTTCATGGTCTCCCTCTGAAATACGATAATAATGC
>NZ_JBFULJ010000298.1:0-4244 GCF_056400385.1 Priestia sp. P5_B4 | reverse complement strand
ACCTCTGTTTTTGTGCAAGCGATGATGTTTTTTTCCTAGATGGTAGGACCACCCCATAAAGTGAAGGCTGATAGCCAATCCATAGAATAGTGATTCAACTCGCTTGACATCGGTTGAGAACACAACATAAGAAATGATAAAAGAATAAACCATAAAGAAACTCGCCTGTACCATATAAACGGTCAGTTCCTTCAGGTGTGTGGCTGCCTTCGTCTGAGCAAATGAATACACAGAAAAATAGACGAGTAAGCCGAGAAGACCAAGAAAATATAGTTCAGTATCAAGGGCCAAGGATCCTCCAAACTCTTCTTGTTTTTTATGAAGTGTCGGTAAGATATAAATAAACACATAAGCAATAGCTACACCGCCTGATAATGAGAGCAGCTTTTGCTCCCCGTTTGGAGAACGTTCGACAATCGTTAATGCGTATAGTTGAATGAGGATAAATACAATGCCTATTATAATTGATTCAATTGTAACCATGATTGTCTCCTTTTAAGGTTGAACTTTACGGTTTAGTTCCCTTTAAAAGAAAAAGAGAAACCATACTTTGAGTAGATACTTCTTAAAGAGGCGCATTCATTAAGGGGATATTGTACCTTAATTATTTTCTTAAAACGTATTATCTCTATACTAAATGAGATGAAAAAGGTTATAAAAACTCTATCTGAGATTTAAATAAAAGAAGCAAACTCCTAATGATAGGGAATTTGCTTTTTTGTTTCTATAAATATTTCTGCAKGGGAACTAACACCCTTTTTCCAAAAGTTTTCGATTTATTTACACGTATGATACGAATCTAGCAATTTTATCTGTTTTACTAGACACTTCATATTGATTATCCTATTTTTCTTGGTTATAATATTGTTGTTACATTTGTAATAATAATGTAATATTATTGTAACTTATATATATTTTTATGGTGTTATATGAGTTGATTGCTAATTTAAAAACTGAAAAAGTTGTTTATGTATAAACTCTTAAGTGTTGTGGTAACAGCCATGAGGGTAAAAGTTTGAATAAAAAGGTGAGGGAAATGTTGAAAAAAATATTTATTTTAGTTGTTTTAGGATATATATTCTTGAGTAGCAAGTACTTTCTTCAAAATTATGTGTATGCGGGCACATATGAGCAACATATAACGGTTCAAGAGGATTTGCTGTCTAGTCTTCTTTTAGAAAAAGCTGTTTTTTAACGGCTTTTATGATGCTAAGTAAGAGAAGAAGAAAGAATTCTGTGTGAAGAATCAAGGGATAAATAAGGTGTTGCTTTACTGGCTTTGGCAGTCTCTTTGGGTTTATCTCTAAAGGCAGAGTCATTTGAAAAGATTTACGTCAGCGGTATTTAAAATATGTACAGGGCTACTCGTCCTAATAAATTTATATATTGCCAGGACAAAAACGAAGTAGAGAAGAAATATTTGATTGAGAAGAGAACGCTGAGGGAGTAAGAGTAAAATAAAATGAAGAACTATCTAGATGTGGAAGAAGGAAAAAACGGCTGGAAGCGTTATTTAAGCACAATGATACTGGCTTCTGGGTTCATGCTATTAGGGTCGATTATTTATATTATCGCTGACATGGTTATGGTTGCAGCAGACGAAAGTGGAAAATCATATTTTGATTTTGATAGCGGAGTGGCTGTAGGAATCAATGCTAACCTTGATTTTTTGTTATCTCATATTGTGTACATATGCTGGATTTTTGGTTTATGGATCGGGATTCGTTTTATTCACAAACGAAAAATGAAATCATTAATCACTGCTAACAAACGTGTGAATTGGAAGAAAGTAATATGGTCTTTTGGAGCTTTTAGTCTGTTACTAATCGTTTCACAATTAATTGATGTCGTGTTTAACCACTCAGATTATTCATGGAATCATGTAAGTCTGAAAGAGTATGTACTATTAATACTTATTACATTCTTGTTAGTACCTATTCAAACAACAACGGAGGAGCTTTTCTTTAGAGGACTTCTTCTTCAATGGGTGAGTAAGAAAGTGAAGCGTCCAATTTTACTTGCGATTATTGTTGGACTAATGTTTTCAATAGGTCATTTTGCTAATCCTGAAATGAATAAATCCATTATATTGGTGGGATTAGATTATATTGTAGCTGGTTTTGCTCTTACATATATCGCGATTAAAACAAAAAGCTTAGAAATTACCATTGGCGCACACGCAGCCAACAACATGTTTCTCGCTCTGTTCCTTACAACGGACGATTCTGTTTTCGGATCTATACCGAGTTTGTTTAAGGTAGCTAACACTGAGCCAGGAGCTAATCTTATTTGGTCGATTGTTATGTTTAGTGTTTTCTATATCTTATGTAGAGGGAAGATAAAAAAGGAAGAAGCAGCTGACAAAGATCAGCTTATTGCTTAAATTAGCAGAACCAATAACTAAACAGGATAGGAGATGTAACAGAGTGAGTGGAAATCATGATGAAAAGAAACCATTGACTCGTGCAGAAATGAAGCGAGGCCACTTAGCTACTCAACATCGCATTTTGAATGTACTTATCGTTCTTGCATCGATTGCTGCAGTTTATCTAGTAATAAAAACCATACTTTAAAAGAGCGGCCTTTAAGGCTGCTCTTTTTTTGTAAAAACACGCACACGCAACTACTAATTGAAAAAAGCTTTTAACGAAATCATTGTAGCCGGTCTAATAAATAAAAAACCTTTGCCMCTCTGGGCAAAGGTTTTTTTATTTAACTATTTCCTAAGGAAGAAACCGAAACCCTTGAAGATAAACTTCCTTTAATTATAATTAATGGTAAAATAATCAACATAAAAGAAAATAAGATAATTGATTTAATATCTCAAACTAATGAATTAACTCTAATTAAGATAAAGATTCAATATACGTAAAAGGAGTAGATAAAATGAGTACAAAAAGAATACACCTTACGCCATTTGAAACAGCTCACATTCAATCCTTACATAAATGGTTAAATGATGAACGGGCAATACAAATGATAGGCAGGACACCTTTAACCTATGAAGAAGTGGTACAAGAAGTAGAAAAGAAAAGAATGAACAACGATTTAATTTTAGGAATTGAAAGCGATGAAAAAGAATTAGTTGGATGGGTATTTCTAAAAGATATAGACTACGCACATGGAAGAGCTAGTATAGGAATTCTTTTATCTTCAGAAGCTAGAGGGCAAGGATACGGTCAAATAGCCATGGAGCAAATGATTGATCTAGGATTTAAACAGCTCCGTCTAAATAAAATCTATTTAACTACAAGAGGAATAAACGAACAGGCAATTGCATTGTATGAAAAAATCGGTTTTGTTACCGAAGGAAAATTAAGAAATCATGCTTATGTGGATGGGAAGTACGTAGATACATACTTTATGGGTATATTAGCTTCAGAATGGAACAAGTAAACTTACTTCTTCACCATAAACAGCTATCATGAAAGTAAAAAAACTAGTGCTTGTATTGTACAAAAATCATGATTTTATATATCATTTATTTGCCGCCCGCAGGTACAAATGATAAAACTGTAATAATATACGAAGTACTTTAGTATTTACTAAATAAACTATGAAACTCAGGTAAGAGAGAATTAGAGTGATTATAACATTTTCAAACTTTGTATGTATATGAAACTACAAATCTGGCCACACTAATAACGTATTCTCCCTATTACAATAAAGTTAAAAATCCTTTGCCTGCATAAGGGAAGGATTATTTTTTTTATAAATCCTGCTTTAATTGGTTGTGAATCTAAATAAAGGGGAATTACATACATTAAGAGCACACAAAGGGGATAAATAGTAGTGACAAATCATAAGTACTATACGGGATCCCTGTTCACCAGGGAATTAGAACGTTTAAAAGAAGAGTATATTCAACTTGATTTCGACGATGTGAAAAGAATGGTTGAAGAAGATATTTTACTGTTAGAAAAAGCGGTGAATATGTTGTCTACGAATACAGTGTATTAAATTAAGCAACTTACTCAAGATGCAATAAAGCCTTATCTAACAACTACTGTAAATTCAATTTTAAAAAAAGCTACCTCTTTTGACTGGGAAGAGGTGGTCTTTTTCAATTTCTAGACTGGATAAGATGTACTAAGTAAAAAAGCGTTTAAAAGCATTTTATAATATGTACTAGTTTCTAAGAAATGTTGCCCAAACAAAAAAGGACATTTCTTCTATGTCCTGTTCCCTCGTATCAGCCCCGCCTACGCTAAATACTATGACAGCCACTCATGCCATCCAACCTA
>NZ_JBFULJ010000297.1:0-4250 GCF_056400385.1 Priestia sp. P5_B4 | reverse complement strand
CCTGTTTTTTAAAATACTTACGATTTTTATACTGCTCATCTTCAGTGTGAGACACTTTTATTATACAAATGTGATAAAGCTATCATGTTTGTAAGGATAAACAATTGATAAAATAGAATTGTTGGTAATCTCTACCTAAGAGAATACATACTAAATACTTTTTTGAAAGGTGTTGAAGGGTAATGAAGACATGGAAAGAGATGTTTCGTACTTCAAAGCTTAAAAAAATGATGCCTGTAATCGCTCTGTCGTGCGCGGCGGCTGTAAGCTTTTCAAGCAGCGAGGTACATGCTGAAACGGTAAATTGTCAAAGGCAAGAAACTAAGAGTGATCGAGAGTTTGCTAAGCTTGAAGAAAAATATGATGCGAATCTTGGCGTTTTTGCATTAGATACGGGCACCAATAAAACGGTAACGTATCACCCGGACGAGCGTTTTGCTTATGCGTCTACTCATAAGGCTCTCGCTGTCGGTGCACTTTTACAGCAGAAGTCAATTGAAGATCTCAACGAACGAATCTTTTATACGCGCGATGACCTTGTAAACTATAATCCAATTACAGAAAAACACGTGGATACAGGTATGACTCTTCGAGAACTCGCGGATGCATCGCTTCGCTACAGCGACAATACGGCAGGGAACTTAATTCTGCAGCAGCTGGGCGGACCGGATGGATTTAAAGAAGCTTTAGAAAACATAGGAGACGATGTGACGCTGCCTGAGCGCTTTGAACCGGATTTAAATGAAGTGAATCCAGGAGAAACCCACGATACAAGTACACCAAGAGCACTCGCTGCAAGTCTTCAAAAATATGTACTTGGACAGGCACTTCCTGAAGACAAACGTGMACTTTTAACAGATTGGATGAAGCGAAACACAACAGGGGATGCGTTAATACGAGCGGGCGTGCCGAAAAGCTGGGAAGTAGCCGATAAGACAGGCGCAGGCTCATACGCGACGCGAAATGATATTGCTATCCTTTGGCCGCCAAAAGGAGATCCAATTATTCTTGCGATCCTTTCCAATCGTGCGGAAAAAGATGCGGAGTATAATGATAAACTAATTGCAGAAGCGGCTAAACAAGCGGTGAAGACTCTTAAAGTTACTCGTAAATAAAATTGGATAATAGTAGTTTAAATGTAAAAAAAAGATTGAAAAGATCGATAGAACATTCTATTATTAATTAGAAAAAATACAGGAAGGAAGTATCTCTTATGAAAAAGATTTTTCCAATTGTTCTATCTTTCGGTTTATTAACGAGCGTATCTTTTAGCACAGTTTCAAACGTAGATGCGGCAGCTAAATCTTACAAAAACTGTACGGAATTAAACAAAGACTACAAAGGCGGCGTAGCTCGTGCGGCTAATGTAACAAATAAAGGCGGCAAAACAAAGTACAAACCGTATGTGTCAAAATCACTGTATGATGCCAATACAAAGCTAGATCGAGATAAAGACTACATTGCCTGTGAAAAATAAATACTAGCTGACTCCTCCAAGCGCTTATTGTAAGCGCTTGGATTTTTTATTATCATCAACTCCTGTATGTTGCGAGCTGAGGTCAAAAATTAGTCAAACCGCACAAAATAATATCAGAAAATTCACAAAAATAATAATGAACTTGCACTAGAATTCGTATACACTATGTATATGTTAAGTTAACTTACATCCGATGTTAGAAGTTAGGGTGGAAACATCATACAAAAGGAGTTGAGTGTATAGTGTCTACAAATGCAACAAGTTCCGTTATAGAAGAGGTGCATTCTCATCAAGATGCAGGTCTTAATCCGTCACTGAAGCCAAAAGCGGAAAGTGATCGAAAGCTAACTCCGATGTCTTATATGTTTATGTGGATTGGAGACGGCGTTAATTTAGGAAATATGACGCTTGGCGCAAGCTTAGTAGTAGCAGGTACTGCGGTATTAAATCTTTTTCAAACGTTTGTGGCAGCGATTATTGCCATTGGTATTATTTCTACTTTTTTTGTGTTAAACGATCGAATTGGCTATAAGACGGGCATACCGTATGTGATGCAGCTTCGAATGTCTTTTGGAATAAAAGGATCCGTCATATCGTCTCTTTTACGAGGTATTCCAGCTATCATTTGGTATGGTTTCCAAAGCTGGACAGGCGGTACCGCTTTAAACGAAATCGGGAAAATTGTGAGTAAAGGGTCTTTTGACAATCTTGTTCTTTGCTTTATTATCATTCAGCTGCTGCAAATCGTGCTTTCCCTGTACAGCTTCCACGCGGTTAAATGGGTAGAGATGCTTGCTTCAATCATCATATTGCTTGGCCTTGTTTACGTATTTGGTGTTCTTTTAACTTCTCATAGTGAGGTAGTAGGGGAGAAGTGGGTACATACAAAAGGTTCATGGGGACTTCCGTTCTTTTCTTTCATTATGATGTTCATGGGGAATTATGCAGCGATTTTTCTAAGCGCAGCCGATTACTCTAGAGAACTGAAGCCAGGAATTAGCGACACAAAGCGTGGGTTCTTATACTTTACACCAATTCTAGTAGCCTATGGATTCGTTCTTACAATCGGGGCAATGCTTGCTTCTGCTACGGGTATTTCCAATCCAGTTAAAGCGTTCGCGGTTGTAGTGGATAATTCGTATATCACCGTCGCTGTATCGGCTTTTATTGTGATTGGCGTTATTGCCGTAAACATGGTGGCGAACATTATTCCACCTACGTATGTGATTACGCTGCTGACAAAAGTAAATTATAAAGTGGCGGTGACCATTACTGGACTCCTTGCCTTTTGCTCGTTCCCTTGGGTGCTTGTTCAAGATTCGTCAGCTGCAGGTCTTGGGCTGTTCATTTTGCTTTACTCTGCTTTTTTAGGTCCAATTGTTTCTATTTTACTGGTTGATTACTATATTTTACGAAAACAAAGAGTAAACGTAGAAGAATTGTATCAAGAAAAAGGGCCGTTTTCCGGCTACAATCCATGCGCCATGCTTGCGATGCTCATCGGCGCAGGTGCTGCGTTTATCGAAGTCGATTTAGGCTGGATTATAGGAGTGGTAGTTGCAGGAGTTGCGTATATTCTTTTAACGAAATTTGCTTTTAAACATTCAAAATTTAAAAAAGGAACCATCTTTGAATACTAACATTCCATCGATAAAAGCCTTTGCTTGCTGCAAAGGCTTTTATCGCGTCAGATTAAATCTCTTTGTCTAGTTTCCTAAAAAGTGGGTAAAGTAAAGAAGAGAAAAAAGTTACCTCTATTGTGAGTTGCTTTTACAGGAGCGCATCTAATGTATCGCATCAATCATAGCTTAAAGGAGAGGGCAGAGTATGTATGAATTTAGAGTGTATACTCTTCGAGATGGAAGCGAAAAGGTAATCAAAACGCTGAAACATGAATCGTTTGCTGATGAAATTCAACGAGCGGGAATTARGCAAACGGAAATTGCGCAAACACAGTTAGTAGATAAACCGAGATAACGTATTTGCCTTTATTTTTACACGTTTTAAAAAAGCCGGATTCCTATGTTTTTACGCAGGAGTCCGGCTTTTTCTAATTTCTTATAGTTCTTCACCATTTGTTTCAATTACATGTTTGTACCAGTTAAAGGAATCTTTTTTGTAGCGCTTCATTGATCCGTTTCCTTCGTTGTCACGGTCGACAGAAATCATGCCGTATCGCTTTTTCATTTCGCCTGTTGTAAAGGAAACAATATCAATAATTCCCCATGGCGTATAGCCCATTAAATCAACACCATCGTACATCACAGCTTTTTCTAACGCTTCGATGTGCGATTTTAAATATTCAATTCGTGATGCGTCATGAATGGATCCGTCTTCTTCAACCGTATCAATGGCACCAAATCCGTTTTCTAYGATGAACAGCGGAATTTGATAGCGGTCGTAGAAGCGGTTTAACGTATAGCGCAAGCCCGTTGGATCAATTGACCAGCCCCAATCGCTTGATTTGATATAAGGATTTGCTACGCCGTTTGGCAATCCGCCGTTTACGATATCGCCCGTGTTATCAGCTTCAACGTCGCTTTTAACTGTTGTGGACATGTAATAGCTGAAGCCTAAATAATCAACTTTTCCATTTCGTAAAATTTCTTCGTCGCCTTCTTCAAACGGAATATGATAGCCTTCTCGTTCGAATTCTTTTAACGCATAGCTTGGGTAATAGCCGCGAACTTGAACGTCAGGGAAGAAGTAGCGCTGTCTCATTGTTTCTTCTGCTAACATCACATCTTCAGGATTTGAAGAATAAGGATAGATT
>NZ_JBFULJ010000296.1:0-4253 GCF_056400385.1 Priestia sp. P5_B4 | reverse complement strand
GAGCTATCCAGTAGAAGTGAAATTAAAAGCAATTGAATTGAATCGTTTCATTCCAGCCTGAAGTCTGAAACATTTTACCTCGATGAGTTAACATGTACTACGACTGACATCGTAGAACAAACTGTCGAAAGCTATATTATTTATTATAACCATATCCGTATTCAAACAAAACTAAATAACCAGTCACCGGTACAATACCGAAAACTGGCTGTTTAAAAGGTGTTTTGATCCTTGTCTCGAAATCAGGGGTCCTTCCCATATAACTAAGTGCTTTTTGATGAATGATGAGCAAGTTTCTGTTTCACCGTTAGAACAATCATAAAAACGCCTATGATACTTAATATGCTCTCTAGAACGTAGAATTGATGTTCTTTTATATATCCCATAACGCATTGGCTACCAAAGATCAGAAATAAAACAGCTCCTAAATAAAACGAAGGATTTTTAATACACCAACTCATTTTTGATTCCATCTAATTCCTCCTTGTACGCTGTCTATCGCGTATTTATTGTATGTCTACTAAGAAAGGAGTAAGGTTGCTTCTTATGGATCTACGAGTGGGTGTAAGAAAAGTTTCAAAAATAACATCAACTCTCTTTTAGTATAGGCGTTTATTTTACATTCAAAAATGAAACTAATTTTTTTAGTGTTGTTCCTTGAACAAGAAGAGAAAAGACTACATTACTAAATGTCATGGCTAATAACAGATTTTTCCCTTCAAATTCGGGTGTAATGCCTAAAACAARCGCAATTGAAAGAGAGCCTTTTAACCCTCCCCACGAAATAATAGGTTTCCATGAAGTTGGAATGGATTTATCAAAAGCTAAGCTTATATAGACAGCGAGAAAACGTGCTAAAAGAACAATAAGAATACTTCCAACGATAAGCCATCCTTTGTCTAAAAAATCAATACGACTTACTTCTAATCCTACCAGTAAGAAAATAAGCGCATTAGAGAGAAAAGCAATCGTTTCCCAGAAGGAATTCACTTTTTCATGTGTTAGATCTGACATACCTACGTTTCGTCCATAAGTTCCTAAGATTACGCCACCTACTACCACAGATATTACCCCAGAAACATCAAAGTGTTCAGCAAGCTGAAACGTACCATAAAATAGAACCATTGATAATCCAGTCTCCACTAAGTAATGATCAATCTTAGATGTAATACGAGAAGCTAATAAACCAAACACTCCACCAATCAATATGCCTCCACTTACAACTTTCAGAAATTCAAGCAGCGCATTCAATGTACCTGTTAAGCTCAAGGCAGTAGTTACCACAGCAATTTGAAATAGTACAACAGCAACTCCATCATTTGCTAAACTTTCTCCTTCGACCACAATGGAGAGGCGCTTGTTTAGGCCCATTGACTTAAAAATACTTAGAACGGATACAGGGTCAGTAGCTGCCATAAGTGCACCGAAAATTAAGGCTTCCTGTAAAGAAAGGTGCAAGAAAAAATAAGTAGAAGCAGCAACTAGTAAGAAGGTAAGAAATGTGCCTAAAAAAGCTAATAAAGAAATAGATTTCTTATTACGTTTTAGTTCATCAAAAGGCAGTTTAAGTGCTGCATCCCCTAACAAAGCTGATAAAAAGATAAAAATAACGGTCGTTTGAAACACGGTATCATTGGCTGCATAACTTTTTATTTCTCCCAATGCAGGAATTGGTACCAAACCAATGATTAATCCTATTACTACAAGAAAAGTGGGATAAGGTTGTTTCATTTTTTCTGCGATAAATACTACACCTATAGCGATAGCTAATAAAATAATCCAATATGTAACCATTCTTATGCTCCTTTGTCTCTTTAAAACTAAAATTATGCTTCATGTGCCAAGTATTGGTAAGGGTACATTCTCTTTAGGGATAGGTTTCTGTTCACCTGGAGAGATGTACTGCTTTACTAATTCTTGTTTCAATAATACGCGATCCTTATAACTTTGTTTATTATAGATGATATTTTCCTAAGGTATCATTATATAAGTAATAAATTACTTATATAATGATAAATAGTATAAATTTGAATACAATTTTAATCATAGAAAAGTAAGTTTGTGCTTACGAACATGCAAGAAGAGAAAGGTTGTTTCCTCTTAGTGAGGAAACAACCTTTAACATAGCTTACATACATTATGTGTAATATAAAGTTTCCCTCAATCAAAAGATATAAATACCGATTTAAAAATAAATCGTAAACCTTTTAAAGCTGCTTGATTGTGAATGCAAGAACTATCGCAAACCGTAAGACATTATCATTTAACTTAACGAAATCAAAAATTAAATAAATAAGAAAAATTCATACATAAGCTAAAATATAGTTGCAGCAAAACAAAAAAAATAAGTTATTATTTATTGTGGGGGTGAAAATTATGAAAGTAGCAATTTTAACGTTAGGCAGTAGAGGAGATGTACAGCCTTATATTGCACTTGCTCGAGAAATGATTAAGAATGGGCATGAAGTAGTTATTTGTACAGGTGCGACGTTTCAACGTTTTATTGAAGAAAATAGGGTTTCTTTTCATCCCGCTTCTACTGATTTGATGGCAATAATGGAKAGCGAGGAAGGAAGAGATATACTTAATGGTAAAAGGTTTTCACCTTTTAAGATAATGAAGTTTTTAAAAGAAAAAATTGCTCCATCCTACAGAAAAAGTATGGATGATTTTTATCAGGCTTCCCAAGGAGCAGATTTAATCATTTATCATCCTAAAGCTCTTGGTGCGGTTGATATTGCTCTATACTATCATATTCCTTGCATTTGCTTACCGCCCGTTCCAATTATGTATCCAATTACAGAGTTCCCAAATTTCTCTTTATCGTCGAAAAAAAGCTTTGGCTCTACATTAAATAGATTATCCTACAAGCTAATAAAATTCAGTGAATACCCTTTTATGAAAGAAATTAACGATTTTAGAGAAAAAACGTTAAAATTTCCAAAGAGAAAAGCAGGACTTTACACATATGACGTAAACGGTGTACCTATTTCTATACTTTATCCGATTAGTCCTTTTCTTTTCAAAGAAGTAGAGAGTTGGAAAGGTTCTGTATTTCTATCAGGGTTTTTCTTTTTAGATGTAGAGAAAGAGATGCTACCCAATGAAATAGAAAACTTTCTAGAAAAAGGAAAGAAGCCTATTGTAGTATCATTTAGTTCTATGCCTTTAAAGAGTCCGTCAATTTTTAAACAAAAGTTAGTTCAGGCATTAAGGGAGACGGACAATCGCGCAATAGTGTTAACAGGAACAAGCGGTATGAAGTTTAATCAACAAGAGAATATACTTGCCGTTAAAGATGCATCCCATAGACTTTTATTTAAACGTGCTAAAGGCATTATTCATCATGGAGGTGTTGGAACAATGTCTGAAGCTTTACTGAGTGGCGTACCACAAATTATCATTCCGTTTACAGTGGATCAACCGTTTTGGGCAAATCTCCTCTATAAAAAAGGGTATTCACTAAAGCCGTTACAAGAAAAAAATCTCCAGGTATTCGAATTGGTTCAGGCGTTAGAACAAGTAGAAAATAAAGAGTATATTGAAAACGCTCAACAAATAAAAAGCATCATTCAATCGGAAAATGGTGTATACCAAGCGGTGAAACATATAGAAAGCGTAGTACATAAATTGCGGGATAAATAGATGGGTTGAAGGATAGCTAAACAGCAAGTATGTGTTTTAAGAGAAGGGTCTTATCCAATCAACTCTTATATATGAAAACGGCTTTGTTT
The DNA here is from genome assembly GCF_056400385.1 of Priestia sp. P5_B4. Taxonomy (NCBI): domain Bacteria; kingdom Bacillati; phylum Bacillota; class Bacilli; order Caryophanales; family Bacillaceae; genus Priestia; species Priestia sp. P5_B4. The sequence continues at coordinate 519 of NZ_JBFULJ010000296.1, read as the reverse complement.
GTAATAAAGTTACCTTCTCCAGTCAATAGTAAGTAACGGCAGGAAGTGACTGTAAGTTGGCTTACATACACAGGTGTAGAAGAGGAGTTTTTATGGATATAAATAAGGGAAAGCAAAAGCTCGAACTAATAAAAGGATTAATACTTATAGCTAAAATATCTATAGCTTCTGGTATATCGTGGGAACTGGCAAAAATGTTAGGCTCTAAACATCCTTATTTGGCGCCTTTAACCGTGATTCTTTCTATTCAAGAAACCATCCAGCATTCTGCTGTGTATGCTTTTTATCGAATTATCGGCACTCTTTTTGGAATTGCTGCTACGATTTTTATCATTAAACATTTAGAAGTAAACGGGTGGACAATAGGGTTATTATTAACAATGGGAATGGTGCTTCCTGTTGTACTAAGGCTACATAAGACGATCATTCATCAAATTGCTCTTACCATTTTATTAGTTTTTGTATTCGTTCATAAAACAAATTATTATGTCTCTGATCGAATAAGAGACACGATTATAG
>NZ_JBFULJ010000295.1:0-4286 GCF_056400385.1 Priestia sp. P5_B4 | reverse complement strand
GTTTATGGATCTCTTATTGTTAGTGGGGATTGTAGTTATATTATTTTCTCTCAGTCCTGCTTTGACATGTGCTGTTTTAATCATTTTACCGGTTATGTTTTTGATTTCCACAAAGCTGAGAAGAAGAATTCGTCGGTCGTGGCAAGTTGTTCGTATGAAGCAGTCAGTATTAAATTCACATTTAAATGAAAGTATTCAAGGCATTCGCGTCACTCAATCATTTGCTCAAGAACAAGAAAATATGCTGTTTTTTGAGCGCATAAACAGTGAAAATTACGAGAGCTGGAGGCAAGCTACTCGAAAAAATGCCATGTTTCGACCGTTTGTAGAACTTACAAATGCTGTCGGAACGGCTATTTTAATTTGGTTCGGTGCTGTACTTATTCAAGATGAACGGCTAACAATTGGTATTTTTGTATCATTTGCTTTTTATCTTGGAATGTTTTGGGAACCGATTTCTCGTTTAGGGCAAGTGTATAATCAATTATTAATGGGAATGGCTTCATCCGAGCGTATTTTTGAATTTCTAGATGAAAAACCTATCGTCGCAGATTTGGAAACCGCTACGTCTTTAGAGGATATGAAAGGAAAAGTTGAGTTCAAGCACGTCTCATTTTCCTATGATGGGAAGCGGAAAGCTTTAAACAACGTATCAATTGACATAAAAGAAGGCCAGACGGTTGCTTTAGTGGGGCATACTGGATCCGGAAAAACGTCCATTGCTAATTTAATCACACGTTTTTATGATGTGAACGAAGGGCAGATTTTAATTGATAATATGCCTATTCAAGATATTACGTTAGCGAGTTTACGAGCGCAAATTAGTATTGTGCTGCAAGAAACCTTTATTTTTTCAGGAACTATTATGGAAAACATTCGGTTTGGAAAACCGGATGCTACTGATGATGAAGTGATTAAGGCCGCGGAAGCGGTAGGGGCTGCAGATTTTATAAAGCGTCTGAAAAAAGGCTATGATACGGAAGTAGAAGAGCGAGGAAATGTCTTATCCGTGGGAGAGCGTCAATTGATTTCATTTGCTCGAACGCTGTTGGCTAATCCTCGTATTATCATTTTAGATGAAGCGACAGCAAGCATCGATACAGAAACAGAAGTGAAGATTCAACAGGCGCTTAAAACGCTGTTAAAAAACAGAACTGCCATCATGATTGCTCATCGGTTATCTACTATACGAGAGGCAGATAACATCATTGTATTAGATCACGGAAGCATTATTGAAACAGGGAATCACGGGGAATTAATGCAGCAAAAAGGCGTATATTATGACCTTGTTCAAACCCATGCTACAGCTTAAAAAAACAGAGGGAGCTCATCCTTCTGTTTTTCTATGAGTGTGAGAAATAGTAAAGAGATATAAGTGTTAACGGGAAAATGAGGTTGATACAAAAGAATTGTGGTAAAATAACGGTAGTTCAGATTTTTTCCTGTACATAATGGAGGAATTCAAATGAAAAAAGAATTTGCAGTCATCGGATTAGGTAGATTCGGAGGAAGTATTTGTAAAACATTAAGCGATCAAGGAATGGAAGTTCTGGCGATTGATATTGATGAAGAAAAGGTAAATGAGTATGCTAACGTTGCTTCGCATGCAGTAGTAGGCGATTCAATGGATGAAGGGGTTCTAAAAAGTTTAGGAATTCGTAATTTTGATCATGTTATCGTAGCTATTGGTGACAATATTCAGGCAAGTATTTTGACGACCCTTATTTTAAAAGAGCTGGGCGTTGAAAAAATAACGGTAAAAGCGCAAAATGATTATCATGCCAAAGTATTATCAAAAATTGGCGCTAATTTTATCGTGCATCCCGAACGAGATATGGGCCGAAGAATTGCCAATAACATGATTTCAAACAGCGTGCTAGATTATTTAGAGCTATCTGAAGAACACAGCATTGTTGAATTAGTAGCGAGCAAAAGAATGGCTGGCAATACGCTGATTGAGTTAGACATTCGTGCAAAATATGGCATTAACATTGTAGCCATTAAGCGTGATCGAGATATCATCGTTTCTCCTCAGGCGTCCGAAACGATTCAAGAAGGGGATGTGTTGATTGTTATTGGAGCAGATGCAGATATCAACCGCTTCGAAAATAAATTTGCCAGTGCTTAATAAAAAAAGAGCAGATGCAATTGCATCTGCTCTTTTTCTTTTATTAAACCTCCATAATGATTGGTAAAATCATTGGACGGCGCTTTGTTTTTTCGTAAAGGAATGGAGCCAATGTATCTGTGATTTCATTTTTAATCTCAGACCATTGTGACGTACGACGTTCCATCACTTTGTTCAAGTGTTTTGTAATGAGGGACTGTGCATCATTAATTAAGTCGCCAGATTCGCGCATATAAACAAAACCACGAGAGATAATGTCTGGACCAGCAGCGATCTTGAAGTCTTTCATATTGATGCTTACAACCACAATAACAAGACCTTCTTCAGATAAAATGCGGCGGTCACGAAGTACGATATTTCCAATGTCACCAATTCCGCTTCCGTCAATATATACAGAGCCTGAAGGGATTTTGCCAGCTACTGAAGCTTCGCTGTCGCTTAAAGCTAGCACTTCTCCATTATCCATAATGAAGCAGTTTTCTTCAGGAACTCCACAGTCTGTTGCAAGTTTGATGTGCATCTTCTGCATGCGATACTCACCGTGAATTGGCATAAAGTATTTTGGTTTCATCAAACGAAGCATTAATTTTTGCTCTTCCTGCCCGCCGTGTCCAGAAGTATGGATATCGTTTAGAGCACCGTGAATAACCTCTGCTCCTGCACGGAATAGCATATCAATTGTTTTGCTAACACTTACTGTATTTCCTGGAATAGGTGAAGATGAGAATACAACCGTATCTCCAGGGATAATTTGAATTTGGCGGTGAGTACCGTTTGCAATTCTAGATAGCGCTGCCATCGGTTCACCTTGGCTGCCTGTACATAAAATAGTCACGCGGTTAGCTGGAATTCGGTTAATTTGAGAAGGCTCAATGAACGTATCTTTTGGACATGAAATATATCCAAGCTGTTGGCCAATCTCAATAGCTGCTTCCATACTGCGTCCGAATACAGCAACTTTACGGTTATGCAATACGGCTGCTTCCACTACTTGCTGTAAGCGGTGAATATTTGAAGCAAACGTTGCAAAAATAATACGGCCGTCTACTTTACGGAAAATGTCATGAATGCTGTCACCTACGCGGCGCTCAGACATCGTAAAGTTAGGAATTTCACTGTTTGTACTGTCTGAAAGCAAGCATAGAACGCCTTCTTTGCCGATTTCAGCCATTTTTGTTAAGTTAGCCGGTTCGCCCACTGGTGTAAAATCAAACTTGAAATCTCCTGTATGTACGATTTGTCCGTTTGGTGTTTTTACCACAATTCCGTAAGAATCAGGAATACTGTGAGTTGTGCGGAAGAACGTTACCGATGTTTTACGGAATTTAATTACGTCATCTTCAGTAATTTCATGAAGCTGAGCTGTACGAAGCAACCCATGCTCGTCTAATTTGTTGCGAAGAAGTCCAAGGGCTAATTTCCCTGCATAAATAGGAATGTTTAATTCTCTTAATAGGTAAGGAATTCCGCCGATGTGATCTTCATGACCATGTGTAACGAAAAGGCCACGGATTTTATCTGCATTTTTTACTAAATAACTGTAGTCAGGAATAACGTAGTCAATTCCTAAAAGCTCATCTTCAGGGAATTTAATTCCTGCATCAATAAGAATAATTTCATCTTGAAACTGTACGGCATACGTATTTTTACCGATTTCACCTAGTCCACCCAGGGCGAAAACTGCCGTTTGATTATTTTTTACAAATTTCATTTTCATCATATCTCCAATACTTTAAAATCTTCATGCTGTTGTTCATATTCTAGATAGTCTCCAGTCACTGCTTGAACAAACTCAATATTAATTGAACGCGCTTTTAACTTTTTACGAACGTCACGCTCAGAATCTGCGTTCACATACACTGTTTTTGTATTTTCACGTACAGCTACTTCATTCATTTTTTCTTGRAAATAAACTTTAAAAATCATAACAAAAATCTCTCCTTAATTCCGAAATTCAAATAACTTATTTTATTATATTATAAAATGTGTATGTATTTCATGTATTTTCTAAAGAAACTTGCTTTCACTACATTTTAGTCATCTAAATATAACAAGTCAATTAATTATAGAATAATATTAATAGGAAACGGATACAAGACTATATTTTCCGGGCGTATAAAAAATAAGGGCTATTCCATTGTACGATGCAGACACACAC
>NZ_JBFULJ010000294.1:0-4299 GCF_056400385.1 Priestia sp. P5_B4 | reverse complement strand
CTCTTGTACCTCCAGTTACAGAGTTAAAGTCCCCGCCTGCTTCTTTCAAAACAGGTGCCGATTCACCGGTAATGGCCGATTCATCAACAGATGCCAGTCCTTTAATGATTTCTCCATCTCCAGGAATCATTTCGCCTTGTGAAACGACGACGATATCTCCTTTTTTTAGGTGCGATGCCGAAACTTGTATCATTTGCCCGTTTTGAAGTTTATTAGCTGTAATATCACCTTTCGATTGCTTTAATGAGTTTGCCTGTGCTTTTCCTCGACCTTCTGCTAATGCCTCTGCAAAATTAGCAAAAACAATTGTGAAAAATAACACGAGAGATACGGCAATATTAAAGCCTGCGCTTACTGTACTTTCTCCGAAAAGATCTGGAACAACAGCTAAAAAAAGCGTAATAACAAACCCGATTTCTACTACGAACATGATAGGGTTTTTTATCATCGTTCTTGGACTTAGCTTGATAAAAGCCTGCTTTACTGATTGAATAAAAATCGATGAAGTTTGTTTATCTACAGCACCTTGAATGTGACTGTTACGATCCAATTCAAGATTATTCGTAAAATTCCGTTTATTCATTATAATCCTCCGCTTTCTTGATTACAGTGTCAAATACTCAGCAACCGGCCCAAGTACAAGCACTGGGAAAAACGTAAGTGCCCCTACAATAACGGTAGTTCCAATTAAAATGCCGCTAAATAAAGACGTATCCGTTTTAAATGTCCCAGGTGTTTCAGGAACAAGCTGCTTAGATGCTAGTGAGCTCGATACCGCCAGCATCGTAATTAGTCCGAAGTAGCGTCCAATATACATAACAATTCCCGTAGAAATGTTCCAAAACGGAGTTGCGTCACCGAGTCCTTCAAAACCAGAGCCATTGTTTGCTGCTGATGATGTAAATTCATACAGTGCCTGGCTTAACCCGTGAAAGCCTGGGTTTGATATACCTTCTATTCCTAAATGAGTAGTTAGCGCTACGGCTGTTCCTCCTAAAATTARCAGCGGCTGCAGAATAAGCGTCACGGCGATGAGCTTCATTTCTTTTCCTTCAATTTTTTTACCTACGTATTCTGGTGTTCTTCCAACCATTAAACCTGATAAAAATACGGCGATGATGACGTACATCATGACATTCATAAATCCTGCTCCGACACCGCCAAATACGGTATTTAACATCATATTTCCAAGCGTTAACAACCCGGTAAGAGGTGTAAGGGTATCGTGCATGGTGTTGACCGCACCTGTTTCACTTGCGGTCGTCACGATGGCGTAAAGAGTCGACATACCGACACCAAAACGAACTTCTTTGCCTTCCATATAACCGCTCGCTTCATTTAGATGAAAAGCATCAAGTCTTGGATTGCCGCCCCACTCTGTTACAAACGCTGTGCTTAAAATAACGATAAACAGCATACTCATCGCTACAAACAAGATGCGGCCTTGCTTACGCTGTCCGATCATTTTTCCGTACGTAAAAGGAAGTGCTGTTGGCAATAAAAGCATAAGGACAATTTGTAATACATTGCTCAACGCGTTAGGATTTTCAAATGGATGGGCTGAATTAACACCAAAAAATCCCCCTCCGTTGTTGCCTAGCTCTTTAATTGAAAGAAAAGAAGCAACTGGTCCCCTTGCTATTTGCTGTGTTGCCCCTTCTAATGTATGGGCAGTCACTGTTCCGCTTAACGTTTGAGGGACACCTGAAATCATAAATAAAATGCCGGTTATAAAAGCGATAGAAAGTAAAACACGCGTAATTGATTTCACAAAATCAACAAAAAAGTTTCCTATTTCCTTCCCTGCCAACCCGCGAATAAACGCGATTGCTACTGCAAGTGCCGTTGCCGGTGCAGCAAACATCATAAATACAACGGCTGCCATCTGCGAGAAATAGGACAAACCTGATTCACCGCTGTAATGCTGCAAGTTCGTATTTGTCATAAAACTAATGGCCRTGTTAAAAGCAAGGGCCGGATCCATTCCTTTGATGTGGCTTGGGTTAAGCGGCAGTACCCCTTGAAACCGGAAGATAAGATACACCACAAAAATCATAAACGTATTCGCCAAAACGAGAGCAATTGCATATTGCTTCCACGTCTGATTATGCCCTTTAATTCCTGCCGCTTTAAACATCACCGATTCTATCTTTCCTACCAAGCTAGTGTTTTTATCGTTTGAAAACACATTCGCTATATAAATACCTACGGGCTTTGCAATAAGCGCTACAAAAACAAGCAGCAGCGCAACTGATAGTAGAAAAATCCCCACGTTTTATTCCTCCGCTTATTAAAATTGTTCTGGATTTAACAGTACATATACTAAATAAATTAAAACGAGAACTGAAATACCTAGCAAAATGAACGACACGTTCACTTCTCCTCTCTTTCGTCTACTACACGAGACGACCAGCAAATAATTCCGTACATAGCAGCTGTTAATATGACAAGCGTTCCCAGCATGATTATATCCAAGTTGCTCCCTCCTAACTGTTTCTTACCACCAATGATTAAGCGTAGTGACTRTTACCGTGCGTAAAGCATCACGCCCAAGTGAGCTAGCAGCGAAAGGTTATCTTTGATTATTCCTAACGTATTGTTGATCTCGTTTTAAAAGCCCTACTATATCCTCTTTACGGTGCAGACATAAGCTGCTCCCCTATTTTTCCATAAAAAAACCGCAGAAGAGAGTCCTCTTCCGCGGTTTAATGCACGACAAATAAGCCGTGATCGACACGAATTTTTTCACTCCCAAAACGCTTACGGAGTTAGCTGTCGGATTTGGGTTATGGAAGTAACCCTACTCAGTTAAGAGATTCACCCCTAGTACATACGTACAAAATATTGGGTCCCCCGCTCATAATTGATTAAGCGTATATTTGTTATTTAATTTTTAGACTTAATTATGGTTTTTACTGCTGCGTTTAATACTTTGATTAGCTAACATAGACAAATAGCGGTTTGCTAGATCAAAAGATTGCTGATCACATATTGCACGATATTCAATCATTTGAATCATTTGCTTAGATAAATGCATGTTAACGCTCCTTTCGCCTATATTTTGAAAGGAACGCGCTATCCGCTTTTATAGAAAACGGCCACGATTACACCATCCTCTCTCTTAACGCTTACGAAGTTAGCTGACGGGTTCGGGTCAAGAAAGTAACCCTACTCAATTATGAGATTCACCCCTAGTAATTGGGTCCTCCGCTCTTTCCCTCTCTTTCAGGAAAGACTCAGCGTTTCACTGTGGAACGTTTCATGAGAGTAATCTTACTCCTGTTAAAATTTACTGTCAACAACATTTTTTGAAATTTTAAAAGCTTTATTTTTGCTGTTTATTCATTATTTTAAAATAATAAATCCAAAGAAAAAAAGCGTTCTTATCGAGGAGATAAGAACGCTTTTTTTAGCTCATTTTCTCAATTTCATTTACAAGAATTGAAATGGCATCCGTTTTTGTTGCTTCACGCATTGTACGCTTCATCGTACTTGCCTGCTGCTGAAGCTCATTTACTTCACGCAAAAACACTTCTTTTGTTAACTGTTCTTCTTCCACAACCATACAGTAGCCTTTTTTCTTAAAGGACTGTGCATTTAAAATTTGATCTCCTCGGCTTTGTGCTTTTGACAAAGGAATAATCATCATCGGTTTATGAAGGGCTAAAAACTCAAAGATAGCATTTGATCCGCCGCGTGTAATCACATAATCAGTCGCCGCTAGAACATCTGGAAGCTGTTCATTTACATATTCTAACTGACGGTAGCCCGACTCTTTTTCAAGGCTTGTATCAACATTGCCTTTTCCGCACAGGTGTACAATTTGAAATTTCTTTTGCAGTTCAGGCAAGGACTCTCGAACAATCTCATTGATGCGACGTGCGCCTAAACTTCCGCCCATAATGGTTAAAATTGGGCGCTTATCATAAAAGCGAAGCCAGCTTTCCCCGTTCGCTGCGCTTCCGCTAAATAATTCTTTTCGAATAGGTGAACCAACAACCTGCACTTTTTCTTTTGGAAAATAGTTTGCCGCTTCATCAAAAGAAGTGAAAATTTTAGTGGCAAATTTCTGCGCAATTTTATTTGCCAGTCCCGGTGTTAAATCACTTTCATGAATGAACACGGGAATGTTTAGCGATTTAGCAGCCATTACAACAGGGACTGTGACAAAACCGCCTTTTGAAAACACAAGAGAAGGCTTTAACTTTTTCAGCACGCGACGTGCATCGCCAACTCCTTTTGCTACTCGAAATACATCTTTTACATTTTCCATATCTACGTATCGACGCAGCTTCCCAC
>NZ_JBFULJ010000293.1:0-4334 GCF_056400385.1 Priestia sp. P5_B4 | reverse complement strand
AGGTTTTAGATGCTTGTTATTTTTGTAATACCAGCCTACTGACCATGACACCATCACCCAAATAAATCGTAGTACAAGCAAAAAGACAGTAATAATCAAAATATAAAGAAGCACTTGTCCATTATTAAAGTTTGGATCTTKAATAATTGCTTTCGCCACTTTAGGTATTTGCAGACCAAGCAGTACAAACACCAAGCCATTTAACAAATATAAAATAACCGTCCAAGTACTTTTTGATACTACTTTAAGCTGCTGATTAGGTGATTCCTCTCGGTCACGCTCAATCGCATGTACAATGCCGCCTGCTACAACTGCCAAGATTCCTGATAAATGAAAATGTTCAGCAATGTAGAAGACAACAAATGGAGTTAGAATTTGTATTAACATATGAATCGTAATATCTTCCATTCCTAAACGTCGAACAAGTACACGCAATCTGATAATCAAAAAAGCGATAAATGCTCCTACAAACAAACCGCCCAGCGCTACCCAAAGGAACTGAAATGTAGCATCTACTATCGAAAAGACGCCCGTTACGGTAGCAGCTACTGCTACTTGAAACGCTACCAGACCAGAGGCATCATTCATCAGCCCTTCGCCTTCCAGCAAATGCATAATTCGCTTAGGGAGCTTTACTCGGCTCGCCATAGCTCCAACAGCCACTACATCTGTCGGGGACAAAATAGCAGCTAGTGCAAATGCCGCCGGTAACGGAATGGAAGGAATGAGCCAATTGATTAGATATCCCCCTACTGCCACCGTTACAAAAACCAGTCCCAGCGCTAGTAATAAAATAGGTGTACGAAGCTTCCAAAGAGCAGCTCTTGACACGTTTTTTCCATCATTAAATAATAGCGGGGCAATAAATAAAATAAAAAATAACTCAGGCTCTAAATGTACATCTCCGCCAAATGGCAAGATAGCAAGCCCTGCTCCCAAAGCTATTTGAACTAATGGAACAGGAATAAATGGTACAAAATGATTAATGATATTAGATAGACCAATCAAAGCCAATAAGACTAATATCGTCAGAAAAAATTCCATAAAAACAATCGACTCCTACTTCTATTTACATCCTTTTAAAGGTATCACGTTATCTCTTTTCATTCATTTTATAGTGTTTAGTTTACGCTTTTTGTGCCAAAAAATGTTGTGGGTTATTAAAAAGTGCTCTTTCTTTTCGGTAAGTTTATTTCTGCGGACATTAAGGGAACAGTATACATGATATTCTTTATTTACCATATAAATCAGCTCATCAAACTTTTATAAGGGAGGTGTTCCCTTATCCGTTTCAACGGGGTAAGGAGATAAATTTGGAAACAGTAAATGTCATTTTATTCATCGTATTAATCATATTAACAGCCTTTTTTGTTGCAACGGAATTTGCCGTCATTAGGGTACGGTCGACTAGAATCGACCAGTTAATTGAAGAAGGAAACCGGAACGCTTTAGCAGCAAAAAAAGTAGTATCAAATTTAGATGGTTATCTTTCAGCCACACAGCTAGGCATTACGGTTACCGCACTGGGTCTAGGCTGGATAGGTGAACCTACGGTAGGTCATTTATTAGAGCCGCTTATTGACATGCTTCCTTTTGCTGCATCACTTTCGCATGTCATATCTTTTGTTCTTGCTTTTTCGGTTGTCACATTTTTAAATGTGKTAGCTGGGGAACTTGCGCCCAAAACAGTGGCGATTCAAAAAGCCGAACAAGTGACGCTGTTATTTTCCCGTCCTCTTATTCTTTTTTCTAAGTTACTTTATCCGTTTATTTGGCTTTTAAACCACTCCGCAAGAGGCGTTGTCGGATTATTCGGCCTGAAGCCAGCTTCTGAAAATGAAGTAGCTCATAGTGAAGAAGAACTTAGAATTATTTTATCTGAAAGCTATGAGAGCGGTGAAATTAATCAATCGGAATTTAAGTTCATGAATAATATTTTTGAATTTGATAATCGTACGGCTAAAGAAATCATGGTGCCTCGTACAGAAATTGTTAGCGTATCAGCAGATGAAACGATAGAAGAATTCTTAAAAATGGCTAGAGTAGAGCAATATACTCGCTATCCAGTAGTTGTAGATGGAAACAAAGATCAAGTGGTGGGATTAGTTAATATTAAAGAAATATTAGCGGATTACATAAAAGAAGATGATATTAAACCACGTACCGTGCAAACGTATATGAAACCCATCATTCAAGTCATTGATTCCATCGCTATTTACGACTTATTGCTTAAAATTCAAAAAGACAGAATTCACATGGCCATCTTAATAGACGAGTACGGAGGAACAACAGGGCTTGTAACGGTAGAAGACATTTTAGAAGAAATTGTTGGTGAAATTCGTGATGAATTTGATGATGATGAAATACCGGACGTACACAAAATTAATGAAAATCACTACGTACTCGATGCGAAGGTGTTGATTGAAGAAGTAAATGACTTACTCGGAACAAATATTGAGCAAGAAGACGTTGATACCATTGGCGGCTGGATGCTGACCGAAAAGTTTGATCTTGCTAAAGGTGACAGCATCACAAACGAAAGTTTTTCATTTAAAGTCATTGATATTGAACATCACCATATTAAACGAATCGAAATAACAAAGGAAAAAAGTACGGATAACAGCTGATTATCCGTACTTTTTTTGATGCTCTTTTTTAAATGTCAAGTACTCTTTATTCTCTCGTACCTCCTTCCATTTTTTCATAAAAATAGCCGCCGATTTTGCTTTTTGTTCATCAATTTGCCGTTCATTACGCTCTCCGTCTTTGCTGTATTTTTTTCCGCCTTTGTAGTTCGCGTAGCGCCTGGATCGCGTATATCCCATTTGGAGAAATTTCCGGGCCATGTCCATTCCAACAAAATCGCTTTTTTCTTTGTAGGTTAAAAAAAGCTGATAAATGGCGTCCGCGGATTCCTCAGCAATTTCAGGTGTTCGAAAACGCCAATGAGGAAGAATTTCACTTTTATACGGCTCCACAAGGAGAACTCCTTGTTCTCCTTTTCCTACTCTATACTTTTCAGGATGTTTTCTAAAATCGATATGCTCAAAGTCAAGTGAATAATCAAATGCCACGGCTCTCCCCTCCTTTTTGATTTCTACCCCTTACAAATGAATGATAAAACTTTTCTTAAAGAAGTTTTTCACATGCAGATGCGGGTAATAATAGGTGGATAAGTATAACTAACTTTTTTCTCCATGCTAAAAGAAGGCCGAACTTATTAAATCATGATACGGGAGATTTCGTTATGTCAATAAAGCTACAGCAAAATCGAATCAAAGCTAATTTTTGGATCACTCCTTCTATATACGGAATCGTTGCTTTTGTTTTAGCCACTATTAGTACGTTTATAGACCGATTTTTAACAGCTCATAAACAGTGGTTAAAATTAGTTCCTTCTGTATTTCTAACGGATAAAGAGCTTGCTCATACTATTTTGAGTTCAGTATCAAATTCCTTATTAACGATGACGACGATTACTTTTTCTTCTGTTTTAGTGGTACTGACTACGTTTGTAGGCCAGTTTTCTCCTAGAACGATTCAAAATTTTAATACAGATGCCAAAACTCAGCGCGTGCTTGGCACTTTTATCGGTGGGTATGTGTACGTGCTTGTACTGCTTATTCAAGTTCGAAGCAATCAAGTCAGCAACACTTTCATTGTTCCTTCACTAGCCATTTTGGTAGCTTTCATTTGTCTAGGTATGTTTGTATTTTTAATTCATCATGTTATTAACTGGATTAAAGTCGGCAACTTAATTTCAAACATTGCCAAAAAAACGATGCTAACCATTGAAGAACGGCAGCTAGAACAGCAAAAATCACTTCAATCAAAAAATGAAGAACAGCTTAATTTTGATAGTGAAAACACGCTGCAAATTAAAAGTAACAAACAAGGATATATTCACTATATTGAACTCAAGCATTTAACTACACTAGCATCTAAATGTAATGTTATTGTGAAACTTGAAAAAGCACCCGGTGAGTACGTCGAAGAAGACACACCTCTGCTAAGGGTGATCCATCACGATCAATCATTAGAACACGAAAAATTTCTTCATTGTTTGTTTATTACAAATGATCAAGAATCGATTCAAGATGTGAAGTTAGGGATTCAAAAGCTGAGTGAAATTGCATTAAGAGCTATTTCACCCGCTATTAATGATCCTGAAACAGCCATTAACTGCATTGAACAGCTCACGCAAGTGTTTATCAAACTTGGAAAAAGCTATTCTTCTTCTCCTTATTATTACGATGAAAAAGGATGCATTCGCGTCATGCTAGAAAAACCTTCTTTTATGGATTATTTGTACAAAGCGTTCTATCAAATTCGCC
>NZ_JBFULJ010000292.1:0-4337 GCF_056400385.1 Priestia sp. P5_B4 | reverse complement strand
CTACAGTATATATTGAAATTTCGTATGTTACTTTTCTATCATTAACAATTTTTACAAAAAAAAGACCCCTTCTTTGAAATAGAGGAGTCTTTTTTTATCTCGCAGCAAATTAAATATTTAAATCGCCTTGATCGTCATCCTCAGGAGCTGGCTCTCCATCTTGGTCTAAACCATGATGTTCACGCACTTGTCCCGCAATTTCCTGACGAATATCAGTATTTTCTTTTAAGAATTGTTTTGCATTTTCACGACCTTGACCTAGACGCTCGTCATTATATGAATACCAAGATCCACTTTTTTGAACAATATCTAGTTCAGAAGCGATATCCAAAATTTCACCCTCTTTTGAAATACCTTCTCCGTACATAATATCTACTTCAGCAGCACGGAAAGGCGGAGCTACTTTGTTTTTCACAACTTTAATTCTTGTTTTGTTACCTACAATATCGTTTCCTTGCTTTAACTGCTCTGCACGACGCACTTCTAGACGCACTGAAGAATAGAATTTAAGCGCACGTCCACCAGGAGTTGTTTCAGGATTACCAAACATAACGCCGACTTTTTCACGAATTTGGTTAATAAAGATAGCGATTGTTTTAGACTTGTTGATAGCTCCAGATAGTTTACGCAATGCTTGAGACATTAAACGAGCTTGTAGACCCACGTGAGAGTCTCCCATTTCTCCTTCAATTTCCGCTTTTGGCACTAATGCTGCTACTGAGTCAACAACGATAATATCTACTGCACCGCTTCGAACTAAAGCTTCAGCGATTTCTAAAGCTTGTTCTCCCGTATCAGGCTGAGATAATAATAGCTCATCAATATTCACACCTAATTTTTGAGCATATACAGGATCTAACGCGTGCTCCGCATCGATAAATGCAGCCTGTCCGCCCTGCTGTTGAACTTCTGCAATCGCATGAAGAGCAACTGTTGTTTTACCTGAGCTTTCTGGACCATATACTTCAACTACACGTCCACGTGGATATCCACCTACACCTAAAGCTATATCTAACGCTAATGAACCACTTGGAATTGTAGAAATTCTTTTTTCCGTTTGTTCACCTAATTTCATAATTGAACCTTTACCAAATTGCTTTTCAATTTGTTTTAAAGCCATATCAAGGGCTGCTTGACGATCKTTCACTCAATTTCCTCCTCTATCTCTTTGAAATCATCTATAAACTGCAAACTTACTACGATGTAGTAGCAATGTCGAATTAACAACTTTCTATAACTTACTATACTAGTTTTTGAGTCGTTTGACAAGCAAAAAGCGAATAAATGTTCGTTTATTATTTTATAAAAAAAAGGCTGTTTTTGAAAAACCAAACAGCCTTTTTTCTTTATTTCTTTATCATCTTTAATACGTAATGACAGCCATAATTAACCGTTCGTGAACGAATCCCCTGGCGGCTTCCAGATAGCTGCAGGCTGTAAACTTGAGGAGCTTGATCTTTATAGGCTACTCCTATATATACTGTTCCTACAGGATGTCCTTCTTGTTTGGAAGGTCCAGCTACACCTGTAAACCCGATGCCAATATCCGTTTTGCATAACTGTTGAATACGCTGAGCCATTTCAGCCGCGCACTGCTCGCTAACGGCTCCGTACTGATTCAGCGTGTGTTCGCTCACTCCGAGAATATTTTGCTTGATTTCATAATGATAGGCGACCAGGCTGCCTTTTACAGCTTCTCCAGCACCTGAAACAGATGTTAAACGTTCGCTGAATAAACCACCGGTTAAACTTTCGGCTGAAGCAATCGTTAATCCTTGTGCCGTTAATTCTTTTACCAATTCATTATGTAAAGAAGTTGCTTCGTATCCATATAAATACTCGCCTACGCGCTCTGAAATGGTCTTTTCCACTTCGTCTAACATGCGCTGTGCTTCAGCAGCATTAGCGTGCTTAGCAGTTAAGCGAAGCGTCACTTCTCCATCTCCTGCTAGCGGCGCAATCGTCGGGTTGGTTTGCGCATCAAGCAAATCTTCAATTTCTGTCTCAAGCTGTGATTCCCCTATTCCGAAAAAGCGAAGAACGCGTGATTCAATACTTTCTTTTAATTCAAGCTTTTGAGTTAAAAATTCTTGACCATACGATTCATACATTGGATAAAGCTCTTTTGGAGGCCCGGGGAATAGCATATAGTGTTTCCCCTCTACCGTAAGCCCCATACCTGGAGCCATTCCGTAATCGTTAGGGAGCACTGCCGAACCTTCTAGCACAATTGCCTGTTTTTTATTGTTAGGTGTCATGATACGATTTGACTGTTTGAAATAGGCTTCAATGCTTTCAAGTGCTTCTGCATTTGTTGTGAGCTCTACTCCTAGCACACTCGCAATTGTTTCTTTTGTTAAATCATCTTTTGTAGGACCAAGCCCGCCTGTGAAAATAATTAACTCCGCACGCGTTTGAGCTGTAGCAATCACTTCTTTTAAGCGCTGTGCATTATCTCCTACTACCGTATGATAGTAAACATTAATTCCCAGTTCGGCTAATTTTTTCGATAAATACTGAGCGTTTGTATTGGCAATTTGTCCAAGCAGCAGCTCAGAGCCGACTCCAATAATTTCAGCGTTCATCATATCATCTCCATCTTACTTATTTTGAATTAACAAAAGCCTGTTTGTTTTTAGCAAAGTAGTCCCAGCCTGAAATAACCGTAAAAATCACTGAGATCCAAAGCATTACGCTAGCAAATGGAATGGAAACCCATTCAAAAGGCAAGTTATACAACAGAATAGCTGAAATAGCTAAAATTTGAGTCCATGTTTTAATTTTACCTAACATATTGGCTGCTACAACTTCCCCTTCCCCTGCTAGTACAAGTCTTAAACCAGTGATAGCAAATTCCCGACTAATAATGATGATAGCAGCCCATCCTGCACCTGCAATTAAATCTAAGTCAACAATAGCTACAAGCGCAGCTGAAACCAATAGCTTGTCTGCTAGTGGATCTAAAAATTTGCCCAAGTTCGTGACTAAATCGTACTTTCGAGCATAGTATCCGTCTATCCAGTCTGTTGTAGATGCGATAATAAATAATGCTGCCCCTAATAGGTGAGCGATCGGAATCTCTTTTCCTGCCGCCTCTACTGTGCCAAATGGTAGCGGCACCATCATAAAAATGAGGAATACGGGAATTAGAAAAATCCGCGAAATGGTAATCTTGTTTGGTAAATTCACTTCTTCTGCCTCCAATTACTGTTACAAACTGAAAGCGTGCAAACGAAGTTGTTTGCACGGCTTTGGTTTTATTATAGCGTGAATGAGTGATTAATTCACATATTATCTTTATTTACACCCTGATCACTTTTTAAAACAGGGTGTTTACTGTGCTTCTGCCGGCTGATATTGAATCGTTACAACTTGTCGAACTTGCTTGGATGAATCAAACGGCAAGTCAACCGCTTTTCCATTTACTTTTAACTCTACCCCAGGTGAATAACCGATGTTGACACGAGCTTCAGTTTCTTTCGTCAAATCAAATTCTTTTGTTTCACCTTTTTTTAGAATGGAGCTAAAGAAAGCATTTCCTTTTCCATTTTTCACATCTAACCAAGTATCTGCTTGAGTGGATGTTACTTCTAGATTAAATGCATCTGCACCGGAAAGAGCATACGTAGCACTTCTGCCTGTTTTTTGAACTTCCTTGTATTCTTGTTTACCGCTGTCTTTCTTTTCTTTTTCCGCTTTTTCTTTCTCAGCTTTTTCTTTTGCGGCTTTTTCTTTTTCAGCTTTTTCTTTTTCTTGTTCTTTCTTATCAGCAGCACTTTGTTCATCTTCTGAGTTGCTATTGTCATTTTTTGCAGTAGTTTCATTCGTTTCTTCCTGCGTGTTAGACTGCTGAACTTCGCTGTTTGGAGCTTCTTGGTTAGCCTGCTCCTTGTTTTTATCCGAGACGATATTTTGAGCGATTACCCAAATAATAATCCCCACAACTACAACTCCCGCCACCACTAGAACAGTTGGAAGGTAGTCATATGCTTTTGAAACTCCTTTTGTATGCTGAGGAATTTCTTTGCGGCTGCGAACGCGCGAAAGCTGCTGCGGCATGTCTTCTGTTTGAGTTGAAGGAATGTCTGATTTGTATTCTTCAAAAATAGCATCTGTGTCCAACCCAATTGCTTCGCAGTATTGCTTAATAAACGCTCGTACGTAAAATTTCCCAGGCATAACCTCATAATTGCCTTCTTCAATGCCAAGTAAATAGCGCTTTTGAATTTTCGTTAGTTTTTGTAAATCTTCTAACGACAATCCTTTGCTTTCTCGTTCTTGTCTTAACCTTTGTCCTAACTCTGTCAATGCAGCAATCTTTTTCCAAAGGTGCATGC
>NZ_JBFULJ010000291.1:0-4343 GCF_056400385.1 Priestia sp. P5_B4 | reverse complement strand
AAGATTAATTGGAAACCAATTATTCATTTGTAATGATTATTGTAATCGCTTTACAAATTATACTTTTCTTATTATAAGCTTCACTATATTGATTAGTCTAACAATACTTACCCATGGGGCTGCCACACCTTTATTAAAGAAGGAAGGGGTCAAAACAGGGAGTCGTCTTTTTGACATTACTAAAGGGAAAGATATTTATGTCGCTAATCCTTCTATGGAGCTTTATATAAAGACTTCGAATGATGAATGCATTTTTTTCATCTGTTCCTTCTGCTTTTGACGGATCGCCAAAGCCCCAGTAAACTCGTTTCACATGTAGAAAAGTTACAGATCAATGCTCCACTGCGTGTCCGCATAGTGTCACAACTAAAGCAGATTATTAAGAATTTCAGGATTGATTACATCAGATGTTTGGTTTGAGATATTGATTCCTACTTCTTTCATTGTTTTTACGGCATTAGGATTTAAAGCATGAACTTCAAGGCCAGCATTTTTATTTTCCACTATTTCCCTTGATACTTTTTAGCCTAGCCTTCTGCCATGCCCTATTCAAATCAAAAAGCTTGATGTAGTTAAAAGAGTTCTTGTTCGACTAACCTATCTGTTAGCTAACAAGAAAAAAGACCACCAAAGCGTTTAGCCCTAGCTGTTACCAATTAATTTTCCGGATTATATGTGCATTATAACTACTTAATATAATTCACCTATAAAAACATTATAGAATGTTTCCTCCAATATTCGGAACACTAACATTGTATTTACGTAAAAAAGGAGGGTAATCAGAAATGGATATTCAAAAATTAGCCGATCATGAGTCATTGGATCTGCATGAAGTTATTAATTTTAAAACCCTTTGCTTAGCGAAATCAAAGCTAATGCAAGGACTTGTATTTGATGATGATTTGAGAGCATTGATGAAAAAAGATGTTGAACAATCGATACAAGCACTGGGAGAATTACAGGCAGTTTATCAACGTGCACCTTTTGAAGCCCCTGTTCCTCAAAACCGGCCAACACCAATAATCAATTGAAAAGGAGGTAAATTCAGTGAATCATGACTATTTAGATCCTATAAACTCGCTACACGTACCAGAGCTCGCAGATACCACATTTGCGATGGACTTTCTTCTTCGTGCCAAGGAAGGTGTTCGCAATATCGCAGTCGCATTAACGGAGTCCGCATCACCTGATGTTAGAACCCTCTTACGAGAACAGTTAATGCAAGGGATTGCCATGCACCAAGAAATTACAGAACTAATGATTAGTAAAAAATGGTTCCATCCATACGAATTAAGTGAACAATATCAACTAGACCAACTCTCTGCCAACAATACATTGATGATTGGTAAAATGAATTTATTTCCTGTTGAGACCAATAGAAAAGGTCTGTTTGACCGAACACCTGATGAACACTAACACTGGAGGATATCTATCATGAAGGCAGTAACGTATCAAGGCATTAAAAATGTTGTAGTCAAAGAAGTTCCAGATCCAAAGATTGAAAAACGAGATGACATGATTATTAAAGTAACCAGTACAGCTATATGCRGGTCTGATTTACATTTAATTCATGGCATGATTCCTAACCTGCAAGAAAACTATGTGATTGGCCATGAACCAATGGGAATCGTCGAAGAAGTTGGTCCAGATGTGACGAAAGTAAAAAAGGGAGATCGTGTTATTATTCCTTTTAATATAGCATGCGGTGAATGCCTTTACTGTAAAAACCATTTGGAAAGCCAATGTGATAATTCTAATGATAATGGTGATATGGGTGCCTATTTCGGATATTCTGGTACGACGGGTGGCTATCCAGGTGGGCAAGCTGAATATTTAAGAGTACCGTTTGCCAACTTTACTCATTTCAAAATTCCAGAGACTTGTGAAGAACCAGATGAAAAGTTAGCAGTTATTGCCGATGCAATGACTACTGGTTATTGGAGTGTTGACAATGCAGGCGTAAAGGGTGGAGACACAGTTATTGTTCTTGGCTGTGGTCCGGTTGGTCTTTTTGCTCAAAAATTCTGTTGGCTAAAAGGAGCAAAGCGTGTCATTGCCGTAGATTATGTAGATTATCGCTTGCAACACGCCAAACGTACTAACAAAGTTGAAATTGTAAATTTCGCACATTTTGAAAATGCAGGAATGCATTTGAAAGAAATGACGAAGGGCGGCGCTGATGTTGTCATTGATGCAGTTGGTATGGACGGTAAAATGACTGATATGGAGTTCCTTGCGAGTGGAATGAAACTGCAGGGCGGAGCATTTGGTGCGTTTATCATGGCTTCACAAGCAGTACGTAAGGGCGGGACAATCCAAGTTACAGGCGTTTACGGTGGCAAATATAATGGATTCCCAATGGGAGATATTATGAACCGAAACGTCAATATTCGCTCTGGACAAGCACCTGTGATTCACTATATGCCATATATGTTTGAATTAGTTTCGACCGGAAAAATTGATCCAGGAGATGTCGTGAGTCATGTACTTCCACTTAGTGAAGCAAAGCGTGGCTATGAGATTTTTGACACCAAAATGGATAATTGTATAAAAGTCTTGTTAAAACCTTGAGGAAGGAGGTAGAAAAAATGAATTACGCCTTACATGAAGTTCTTGAGGTCCATGAAATAGCTGCATTTAAGACCAATTGCTTGACTAAGTCCAAAACGATGAGAGGGTTAGTTACAGATCAGCAATTAAAAGATATTATGCAACAAGATATTGATGTATCTGCGAGACAATTACAAGAATATGCTTCTATCCTTTCCAACGCTAAGCAGTAAAAGAGGAGATGAATGAACATGAATCCAATTATTGAAAATTTAACTGGCATGAATGCACTATCGGATCAAGTGGTTGCAATGGATTTATTGATTGCAGCTAAAAGTGGAGTTAGAAATTACGCCATGGCAGTTACAGAGGCAGGAACACCTGAAATTAAAGAAATGCTCACTCGCCATTTAGTGGAAGCTCTTGATATGCATGAACAAATTTCTGCATATATGGTGGAAAAAGGATGGTACCACGCTTGGGATACAAATGAACAAATCACTTTAGATTTAAATAATATCGATACAGCATTGAACTTACCCACTCTATAAAAATAAAATAGGAACAGTTTAACATTACCAACCTAAACTGTTCCTAATAAACCATTTATATTTAAATAAATAATGGAAATATACGATTACAAATTTGATGTCTTTTCTTTTAGGATTAGAGCTAAATTAAGCCAATTACGAACTACTGGCTTCATGCTTACGCGTTCAAATATTAAAAAATGAACCAATTATTCTTTATACCAAATAGTAGTATAAGGAAATTAATCAATTTTCATATGAAGTAAACTATAAGGTTTCTGTCCTAAATCTTTTCCGGAATGAAATCTAGCCCGCAGATGTAATTGGGCCAAAATGACATACAACTTAAATCAACTTATTACAAAAAAGCCGAGAAACTTAATTCCCTAGCTTTTTTGAGTTTCTATCGCTTGTTTAACCGTTGCATAGGTTTTAATAGATGAGAAATCGATTCCATTTCTAACAATGGTTTGGGCCAGTTCAGGTCGTATACCAGTCATCATCACCTCAATACCTTGTAAGCGAAGAACACTGTAAATATCAAAGAGGTAACGTTCAGCTATAGCGTCTATAGTTAAGATACCTGAGAAATCAACAATTAGATACTCTACYTTCATTTCRAKAATTTTCAAGATMACATTCTCCAAGATATATTCAGCTCTTTCTGAATCRATAGAGCCWATTAGTGGGAGAACGGCGGTTTTATCYTGAATGSGGACSACAGGAACCGATARTTTCAAYACYTCTTGTTGYGCCTTTTKAATAATTTYATCTTTYACTTGTTCAAATACTATAATCGTTTCATTAATACTTATATCGAGCAAATAGTTAAAWCGTTTATTAATAAATACAAYTTCTTCTGWAGARAGTCCRTGYTCTATACTTATTTTAGTAAGGTAATCGATGAAGACTAGGCGCGTAGGAGGATAGCGTGTAATAATAATAGAGATTCTCTCCCCTTGAGATGCTGTACGCTTACCATTGATCTTACTCCATTCAACAAGCCCTTCAGGTACGTTGTTTTCACTACTAAAGAGACTCTTTCCTAAAAACTTAATAAATTCAGTATAGACGATAATTGCTTGTTCAAGTTCCTCCTGTAAAGCCTCAAAATTGGGGTTCTGAGAAATTTCTTGCACAATTTCATTTGCTAACATTTCTGCATTATCATCTAAGTACTTAGCAACGCCTATAATCCCTTTCAATAATTGTCACTCCCTCATCTTCTTATTTATGAATGCATTTAGGTAGTCATTTTATCTC
>NZ_JBFULJ010000290.1:0-4370 GCF_056400385.1 Priestia sp. P5_B4 | reverse complement strand
GTTGTTAAGAGATCCTGTGCTGCGTGCAACCATGAGCAACAACTGTAAAACAGCTAAATTTAAATATAATTGGGAAAATGAACAGCTTCAACTTCTGAAAGTCTATCAAGCAATATAAAGTAGAAAGGAGTTATTTAAAGGCATGGCCGTAGAATTAAAAAATCATGTACCTGCAGATGTGTTGGAAAAAGAACTGGCTTTAGTCAAAAAAGAGCTAATCGTTCAATTAAATATGAGAGAAAAAGAGCTCAAAGAATATAACGATCTGCAAAAGCGTTACGTAATGTTAGAGAAACGTTATGCTGCAATTACTCGATCTTTTTTGGGGAAAGTAACGTTAAAGTATTGGAAACTGAGAAGAAAACTGAGCAATAAAAACGTATCAAAGGGGAATGCTAAATGATAATCGATGTTCAAGAACGGATGAAATTGATTAATCAAAAGAGAAAATGGGTAACCGCTCCACGTGTTCAAAATATAGAATTTGTAGAAGTTGAATTTAATAGCGGTTGGTTTAGAAAAAGTGAAGCGTCTGTTTCATTTGATACGGAGTCAAGAACTTTTACGTCTGCTTTAAATTCTACTGAATATACCTATCTAACTTATCGAGAACAAAATTTAGATTTTCAAAAAGGGCCTGAAGAAGAAATAATTAAGCCAGCCTCTCCTACAGAAACGATTGTCTTTAAGGGTAGTAGTAAAGGTGCTGTGATAGAGTTATTTATCATTGAGTATGGTGAGGACGGTAAGCTCAGTACGCATAGAGTTGAAATGAATGGTGAACAAACGCTGACTTTTTCTGAAGAAGTTCAACAAATACGATTAGCGATCCGAGTAAAAGGAAGCGGAAGCTTTAAAATTGAACAGCTTTTAATTGGAGAAGAAAATTATTGGAATCAAAATGAACTTTCAACAGCAGGAAATTATATTGTACTAGAGCAAAACCAATGGTATATTCCTAAATCAAATAAGCTCTATTATAATCCTTGGGAAAAAACATTTCATATAAATTTTTCAGAAAAGCAGTTTGCTTATCTTACTCACCGAGAAGGGAATGCCTCATTTTCAACAGAACCTAAACTGGCTGTTCCTTTGAATGTAGACAAGCTTTCAGTAGTATTTAATGGAGAAAAAGATTCAGCAGTTGACCTTAGATTGGCATTTATTTTCTATAGAAATGGAAAAAAAGTTGAAACCACTGAACTCAAATTAGCTACTCAAAAACTAATAGTTGTTCCCGAAAAAGCCGATTCGATGCGCCTGGCTATTAGAGCCGCTGGACAAGGTGAATTTTCTATCCATAATCTTATTATAAATAATGTGTCATATTGGTGGAATAAGGATATTAAATGGAATGCACAATATCCGTTAAGTGATACTTCTTATAAGTTGTTATTAAATCAAAAAACATTGGTTGGATGGGAAGAGTCAAATAATCAAGTTGTTTATTCTCCTTGGAACCAAGTATTTGAATCAAAGCTCCAAGGAAATGAATTTGTTCATTTACATTGCCTTGGCGCAAATGAAAATAGCACATACCGCTTAACGCCTAAAAAAGATTATAACTATACGATAATTCCTGTTGGGCAAACCGATGGAGATGTAGAAGTTTCAGTATTAGCTGTTGGCTATAAGAATGGAAAGAAAGTAGAGTTCCATCAACTAGCACTTAATAACCAATCTCCACTTCGTTTTCAAAAAGACACTGAGTATGTGGAGTTCTTAGTTCGAGTGACAGGCCAAGGGTTCTTTAAAGGACTAAAGCTTTGTTACAATGAAGAGCCCATTGAAATTACAAATCAGCTTGAATTAGATTTAAAAGATTCTAATTGGTTTATAGGCTCAAAAAAAGCTTTACAATTGTCAGCTCAAGAAACGTCGCTAGAAGGACATGCAGATATTGAAGATGGAAAAAACGTGTATATGTCTTACAAAGAAACAAATAATAGTTTCAAAATGTTACCTACCCATCATTTAATGACTATGCAGAATGGTTTTGAGTATGAATTTTTTGTAAAAGGAAAAGTAGAAGAAGGCGTTACTGTTATTCYGATGTTTATCGGCTACTCTGATAATGAGAAAGTTCAAGTTTTACAGTTGAAATTTAACTCACTGACAAGAATTCAGCCCCATCCTGATGTAAAACAATTTAGAGTTGCTTTACGTATCTCAGGAAAAGGTGATTTTTTAGTAGATACGTTTGATGTGAATGAGATGAAAACAATTGACGCGCAATTTCCAATTAATTATATGGATAAAGCAGAAGTAGATGCTTTCAAAACATTGCCTTCTAAATCAATTAGAGAAATGAAAATGGCCGTTATTTTCGATGAATTTACTACTGCATCTTATGAGCACGAATGTACATTGATTAAGATGACGCCAGATAATTGGCTTGAGGTCATGACAAAGGAACAGCCAGATTTATTAATGGTAGAATCCGCATGGCGAGGTAACGGTGGTGTTTGGGATAAGCAAGTCGGCTATTACGGCGAAGAAAACATGAAGCCTCTTTTCTCTATGTTGCAATGGTGTAAAGAACATAATGTTCCTACAGTATTTTGGAATAAAGAAGATCCTGTTCACTTTAATCGTTTTATTGAAACGGCTAAACGCTTTGATTATATCTTCACGACAGACGAGAATATGGTTCCGTTCTATCAAGAACATGCAGGACATCAAAATGCTTTTTCATTGCCTTTCGCTGCACAGCCTGCTATTCACAACCCGACAAAAATTGTCGATAAACGAGAGAACAAAGCTTGTTTTGCAGGTTCCTATTATCGTCGTCATGAAGAAAGATGTATTGATATGGATCGTTTATTGGATGCGGCTGCAAAAGTAGGTTTAGATATTTACGACCGAAATTATGTACAAAACCTAAAAGGATTAATGCCTAATCATCAATTCCCGGATCGTTTTCAACCGTTTATCAAAGGGAATTTAAAATATTATGAAATCGATAAAGCTTATAAAGGCTATCAAGTAATGATTAACGTAAACACGGTAAAAGAATCTCCTACAATGTTTTCACGTCGAGTATACGAAGGCTTAGCTTGTGGTACACCGGTTATCAGTACCTATGCTCAAGGTATTGAAGAAATTTTTGGTGATTTGGTATACATGTCCGAGAATCCTGAAAGTTTGTATGAAGAATTCAAAAAGCTGCTAGAAGATGAAAGGTATTATGAACAAAAGGCTCTAACAGGTATTCGAGATGTGTTGACAAAACATACGTATACACACCGGTTGAAGTACATTATTGAAAAGGTTGGCTTGAATTTTGTTGCTACTTCACCAGCTGTTACGGTTGTGGCATGTGCTAACAGTTTGAAAGAGTATGAAGAAATTGTTGAGCAATTTAATCTTCAAACCTACGAAAATAAGCAATTATATATATTAGTTGACACGTTTGATGGATATTTAAATCTTTATAACAAATACAATACGGCTACTATTCATACGTTTGTGCGCAGTTATATGCATAATTACTTAAATATTCGTGATTGGATTTCTAGTCCTTATGTGACATACTTTGATAAGGAAAGCTACTATGGAGCCAATTACTTATTGGATTTAATGTTAAGTACAACGTTTACTGATAGCGATTTTATTGGAAAAGCTACTTACTACACGTTAGATCAAGAGCAAGTGAAAGAGCAAAATGAGGGTAGAGAGTACGAATACGTAACAGATTTGTCTCCAGAGCGTACCGTTGCCAAAACAACTGTATACAGTAATGTTTCACTTGAGAAAGTAATTGAAATGTTCGAACAGAATCAACGCTTAGCATCTTATGCGAGATATGGAAAGCAATTTTTTAGTAATGATAAATTTAACTACTTAAAAATTAAAAACCATACTGATAAAAAACTAGATTCTATTCTAAAACAAGTAGAGTTATGAGGTTTTAATAATGAGAAAAACAAAAGTGTTATTTGCAGGGCATGATTTAAAATTTGCGGGTATTATTATGAATGATCTCTCAAATAGAGCAGAATATGAAATTAAAACGGATGAGTGGACTGGACACAATGCTCACGATGAAGCACAAAGCAAATTATGTTTGGAATGGGCAGACGTTATTGTTTGCGAATGGGGTTTAGGAAATGCTGTATGGTACTCAAACCACAAGAAGCCT
Organism: Priestia sp. P5_B4; assembly: GCF_056400385.1. Classification (NCBI taxonomy): domain Bacteria; kingdom Bacillati; phylum Bacillota; class Bacilli; order Caryophanales; family Bacillaceae; genus Priestia; species Priestia sp. P5_B4. The sequence continues at coordinate 229 of NZ_JBFULJ010000290.1, read as the reverse complement.
CATCAACGTCTAATCGTTCGGATGCACCTTCAAGAAAGAGATACAGTCTATCCATTGCAGTTTAATATGGAAAAAATCGATAGGATTATTGCTATTTCTCCTTATGTATATGAAGAATTTTATCGCATCTTCAAGTTTCCGCGCGAGAAAATGACAATGATTTATAATATTGTTGATGCCAACAGATTAGATAAGCCTAAAGTGAATGATGCTAGATTCCACCTTGGTA
>NZ_JBFULJ010000289.1:0-4386 GCF_056400385.1 Priestia sp. P5_B4 | reverse complement strand
CATGATATCCATACCGTATTTCTCTTTTAAAAAAGTTGGCAGCCACGTTAACAGTAAATTAAACGTATATCCATAGCCTGTAAACCCAATCATTAGCCCCCAAACTTTTCGATTCGTAAATAATACTTTTAAGGTATGTAAAAATTTTGATGTTTGTTCATCGTTCGCATTTAAATTATTTTCTTGAATATACTTCAGCTCATCATCTGATATGCGTCTATGCTTTTCTGGTTTTTCGTAATAAAACCAAAACAGCAGCGTAAACAACACGTTTATAATTCCAATGGATAAAAATGCTGTGCGCCAATCAAATTTAGTGATGAGAAATGCTACAAGAGGCGCGCCAAGTACATTTGAAAATTTGGCTGCTGAATCAAACAAAGAATTTGGCAAGCTTCTTTCGTTTKGAGGAAACCATAGAGATGTAGCTTTTGACGCTGCTGGAAAAGCTGAAGCACTCATTATTCCTATTAAAAATCGAACGATATAGAGAAGAAGTTTTCCTTGTAAAAATGCCATCGACATCGTTAATAAACTCCAAATCACCATACCCACTCTTGTTACCCATGCTACTCCGAACCGATCAAGCAAGCTTCCGGCAGGTATTTGCATGATCGTATAAGAATACGTATAAATAGAAAAGACAATTCCGAGCTCTGTTCCCGTTAAGTGAAATGCATCTTGTATTGCAGGAGCGGCCACTGACACCGCTACACGATCAAAATAATTTAAAATAATCATACTGCTTAACAAAGATGAAATGAACCATCGTGTGCGTCCTGTTCGCTTTACTGTATGTTCACTCATAGCTAGCTCCTTTCATCAGTAGTTTGTTCGTTTTATTACCGTAGCATTCTACTTAATACCACAACTTCTTTTGAAAGAAACATACGTTTTCTTTATCCATCATGCAAGAAATCCCTCATGATAAAACATAAAACAAGAAGTAAACAACARGAGATTAAGTCATAACTAAATCAATCCAAACTACAGCTAGAAGCAACCACCTACATTCACCATAACAACGAAAAAATCCAAACGATGAATCGAGATTCTCAATCAAGAATCTCGATTCATCGTTCGGATCTTCCTTCACCTAAAATACTTTTGTACCAGCCTCTTTTTTCGCTAACAGTCTATTTGGCTGAAAGTTCACTTTCGGTTACCCACTTGTGATTTTTTACTTTCTCTCCGCTTGTAGTCGTTGTGTAGTCTACCATGTATACCGTTGTTTTTTCGGCTGAATCAATCGTTGCTTTTGCCCCTTTCATACCTTTCATATGATCTGCTTCAAGCGTTACTTCGCTACCTGGCTTTAACTGCTCGTTACCCGCACCTTTTATTTCTTCTTGAATAACCCACTTATGATTTTTTACTTTTTTCCCGCCAGTCTTTGGCGTATACGAAACGGTATAGGCCGTAGTGTCGTAAGCACCAACAATCGTTGCTTCAGCCCCGTTCATGCCTTTCATATGATCTGCTTTTATAACGGCTTTATCCCCAACTTTATATGTTGGATTCTCTGCTTTTTTTAATCCTTTTGGAACCTCTCCTGAACTAGAGTGATTCATCTCTGAGTGATCGTGCATGGATTTGTTTTTGTCAGCTGAAGGCTTTTCATGACTAGAATCGTTTCCGCATCCGCTTAGTCCAATAATGACAGATGCCCCAAGAATAAATAGCTGTTTTTTCATAACAGTCCCTCTTTTCCACATAATAAACTTTAAAATAAAAATCATTTAATCATTAGAAACAACTTATCTTTGCCTACTCTTCTTCTTTTCTTTATTGTAGCCAGAATTTGTGCAGATTTTGTGAAGATGAAGGTAATTGGGCACGAATAATTCCTGTGCCTAAAAAAGGCCCTCGTATGAATCACTTACCACAAGGAAAAAATATAAAAATAAAAGGAGGAAAGAAACATGCTAAAAATACGCTTTGCTCTGTCCTCACTGTTACTTGCGTTTAGCTTGGTGATTGGAGCCCCTTTTGCTTCCGCACACTCCACTCTCTCATCTAGCGTACAAAAAATAGAAGTAACGTCCATTAAAATGAAAACGCTCAAAACATTTATCGATGAACAAGATATGAATGCATTCACTAACAGTATTAAAAAAGCGCAGCATATGAAACTTCTCTTAGATGAAGAATCTGCTGGGAGCATCGATTGCAAAATGACCATTACCTATGGAAATGGTTCTAGCCGTCATTATTTCATTTGGATTATGGATGATGGACGTGATATGTTAATTGCTCAGCAAAAACACCCAGAAGACCTTCATCTTAAAGGGTATGAATTGAATCAAAAAAATTCCTTGCACCTAACAAAGCTGCTAAAGAATATTCTTTAGCAGCTTTGCTTTTAGATCACTTTCACCGAGAATGACTCGATGACTCTAATATTTTTTAGTTTATATTGCCCACATAGCATATACTGCTATGACTGCGAGCACGTACAAAATAGCTGAGACGATCCACTTTTTCATATCTTATAGCCTCACTCTCTGCAATCGCAGTGCATTTAATACAACCGATACAGAACTAAAGGCCATCGCGGCTCCAGCGACCCAAGGGGCTAACAGCCCAACTGCTGCAATTGGAATACCAAGCGTGTTGTAGCCCATTGCCCAGAATAAATTTTGTTTAATATTAGAAATCGTTTTTCTACTCATTTCAATCGCATCTGCAATGCTCATCAAGTCTCCTCGCATCAGCGTAATATCAGCGGCTTCCATCGCTACATCCGTTCCTGTTCCGATGGCCATTCCAATATCAGCTAACGCAAGTGCAGGAGCATCATTAATACCGTCTCCTACCATTGCGACTTTTTTACCTTGCTGCTGAAGCTTTTTTACTTCTTCTGCTTTGCCTTCTGGCAACACTTCTGCTATAACGTGCTCAATACCCGCTTGCATCGCAATAGCCTGAGCTGTTTGACGATTATCACCTGTAATCATCATCACTTCTAAACCCATTTCTTTTAACCTGGAAACCGCTTCTTTAGAAGTCACTTTAATGGTATCTGCAACAGCAAGCATGCCGGCATATTTTCCGTCAAGAGCAACGAGCATAACCGTTTTTCCTTCTCGTTCTAAATTTGTCATTTCTTCTAAGGCTGTATCAATATTCACTTTATGTTGGTTCATAAGCTTTCTTGTTCCCACTAACAGCTCTCGCTCTTGTACAGTTGCTTTCACTCCATACCCTGGAATAGCTTCAAAAGATAACGGATCTTGAATCTCTATACCTTTATTTTTTATACCTGCTACGAGTGCTTGAGCGAGAGGATGCTCCGACAAACGCTCAGCCGATGCAACTAACTGCAATAGCTCATTTTCTTCGTAGTCTTGTGCAATACGTACATCGGTTAACTCGGGAGTTCCATTTGTAACAGTTCCCGTTTTATCTAAAAGAATCGTATCGATTTTATGCGTTGCTTCTAAATGCTCCCCGCCTTTAAACAAAATACCAAATTCTGCTGCGCGGCCCGACCCCGCCATAATGGAAGTTGGAGTAGCTAAGCCTAACGCGCATGGACATGCAATCACTAGTACGGCAATGAGCTTTTCTAAAGCCGGTGCAAATTCGCCAGGCGCAATCCAAATATACCAAACAAAGAAAGTAAGAAGTGCAATTCCGACTACAATTGGCACGAATATACCTGAGATATAATCAGCTAATCGCTGAATAGGCGCTTTAGAACCCTGCGCTTCTTCTACTACTTTAATAATTTGTGCAAGCGCCGTCTCCCTGCCAACGTTTGTAGCTTTTATTTTTAGAAAACCATTTTTATTAAGTGTGGCCCCAATGACTTTATCTCCAATGTTTTTATCTACCGGTACGCTTTCACCTGTCAGCATGGACTCATCTAAGGCCGATTGCCCTTCAATAATCTCTMCGTCTACAGGCACTTTTTCACCAGGCTTAATAAAAATAACTTCGCCTTTTTGGACTTCTTCCACTGGAATTTCAACTTCCGCTCCGTCTCTTATGACAACGGCCGTTTTAGCCTGTAAGCCCATCATCTTTTTAATTGCCTCTGAAGAACGGCCTTTGGCGTTTGCTTCAAATAATTTCCCTAAAAGAATCAGCGTAATCAATATAGCGCTCGTTTCATAGTAAAGCTGATTCGTATGAGCAGATGACCCAAGTGATTTAAGAGAAAAGTATAGACTGTAGAAATAAGCTGCGCTTGTGCCTAGTGCTACTAAAACATCCATGTTGGCACTTTTGTTACGCAGAGCTTTAAATGCGCCTACATAAAATTGCTTCCCTACCACGAATTGAACAGGCGTAGCTAAAGCAAGCTGAACCCATGGATTCATCAGCATATGAGGTAAAGGAATAAACGATGTAAACGTAAAATGACTAACCATTGCCCATAAT
>NZ_JBFULJ010000288.1:0-4390 GCF_056400385.1 Priestia sp. P5_B4 | reverse complement strand
CACATATCCTAATACCTCCGCAGCTTTTGATAGTGATTTTGCTTCTGCCACACATTTAAAAATTCGTAAGTCTTGGCTTTCCAATTTTAATTCCTCCGTTGATATCATTCTAAATGATACCTCTCTTAGTATTACCTATTATATCCTTTTTTCCATCGAAGATATAATAAAAGATGTTAAGAGAARGGAAGGTTTATAGAAATGATCGGTTTTAAAAATAAAGTATTTATTATTACGGGCGGCGGCACTGGTATAGGCAAAGCAACGGCTTTAAAGTTAGCTGACATGGGCGCGAAACTTGTTATAAACTACAGCAACTCAGAAAAAGAAGCGAAAAAAGTTGTAGAGGAGATTGCTGAAAAAGGAGGCATAGCGTTTGCTTTTAAAGCGAATGTAGCCAACGAGCAAGAAGTAAATGCAATGATTCATCAAACCATTACACAATTCGGACAGTTAGATGGATTAGTGAATAACGCTAGTATTACAGCTCAAATCCCCATGAATGACTTAGAGTCTGCAATGGATGACATATGGAACTCTTTATATGATGTAAACGTAAAAGGCATGTTTCACTGTGTAAAAGCAACCGTTCCACATATGAAAAAGCAAAAGTCAGGGGCCATTGTTAATGTAGGAAGCGTTGCGGGTACAACTGGAATCGGCTCCTCTATTCCCTATGCAGCAACAAAAGCAGCGATTCATACGATGACTAAGTCGTTAGCCATTGCACTGGCACCACATATTCGAGTAAACTGCATCTCTCCTGGTGCAGTCGACACAAGATGGTGGTCTGGCAACGAAGATAAAATGTATCAGCTTGCAGGAAATCTACCTCTTCAGCGCATTTCTTCTCCTGAAGATATCGCAGATGCTATTCTGTTTCAGTTAAAGCAAGAGTCCGTGACGGGCCAAGTATTTACGATTGATAACGGGCAAACTCTTTAAGCATACGTGAATATTCCTAAAAAATAACCCCACTACTAGCAAGCAATAGTAGCGGGGTTCTAACAAGGCTACTGATTCAACCTCTATTTCCCCAGTGAAAACCCTTCAAACAGCCGGCCTCCATGTGGTGCTAACACTTTATCCACCAGTTGAATTACTTTATCTTTATCCCCTGTTTTATAAAAGGTATCAAATGCCTCTACAAATTCTTTACTAAAGCGTTCATTATAGTCATTCAAAGATCGGACAATCCATTTAGAATCCCCGATCCAATGACCATTCGTTCTTAAAACAAATTCATGCGTTATGTAAGCGAGCGTATTGGCGATAAAAAGTGATTCACCTTTATTTGAAGAACCAATTAAATCATCTAAGGCATCACTTATAAAATATCTTTTTAATCTAATCGTCTCTTCCGCCCATTTTTCTGGGCCTTTTTCTAGTAATTGTGCAGCTTCTTTTTTTATAACCTGCATCACTCCTTTATCCGCTAAAATAATTCCCTCGGAAATCATTCTTAGGAGTGAAGGTCTAGCCCTCTTACAATCGCTTTTAAAAAAGGCTTGGTATGAAGTCAGATTATGAGCAAAAACTTCAATTGCCCATCCAAATTCAATGAGGGACTCTCTAAAAGAAGAGGTAAAATTATCATCAAAAATAACAAGATCAAGGTCAGACGTGTGGGTAGCTTCTCCTCTCACCACGCTCCCGGCGAGTAATGCGCCTTGACAGTTAGGGTAATGTTTAAAAATGAATTGTGTAGCTGCTTGCAGCGGTTCTAACCTTTTTAGCTCTTTCATCATATTCCTCCAGAAAACAATATATATGGTTTTTCTGGTTAGAACGTGGAAATTCCTTTAAAAATAAATTCTTATTTATTGAACCTTCCTGAACATGTGTGCCGTATTTTCATTTAGTTACCATCATCTAAATGACTAGTAGAAACGATTGCTGCTCTCCATACATTCATAAATGACTCTTTTATCCAAATTACCTCTTGCCTTAAAGTTAACTTTAACGTTTAAGCTAGTTTTACAGTTTTTAAAATACAAAAAAGGGGAAATACAATGCTGATTAAAAGAATAACGGTGCAGCTTTCTGAAGGACTTCAAGCTAGACATACAGCTTTATTTGCACGTGAAGCTTGTTCGTTTCAAAGTGACATTTTTATTTCGAAAGATGAAAAATGTGTAAGTGGAAAAAGCATCATGAAGGTCATGGCTTTAGCTGTTAAAAAAGGAGATGAAATAACGTTACTGACAAATGGAGTGGATGAACACGCCGCCGCTCGCACCCTTGAAGAATTCCTTTTAACTAAACATAGGTAAAAAGCTGCTACACTATTCCTTACTCTCCTTTTTTCATAAAATCATAGAAAACAAAATTTTTTTTAAAAAAACTCTTGCTTTAAAGTCGACTTTAACGTTTAAGCTAGTGTTGTACTTTTAAATATATCAAATGACGAAAGGATTGTGTTTTTACTTATGTGTAATCAACATACAACAACATCACGTGTTTTAAGTGCACCGCATGCAAAGGCAAAATTCGAGAACACGACAATTGAACGCAGAGAACTGCGAGCAGACGACGTTTTAATTGATATTAAGTTTAGCGGTATCTGTCACTCTGATATTCATAGTGCATTTGATGAGTGGGGCGGCGGAATATTCCCGATGGTTCCTGGTCACGAAATCGCGGGAGTAGTTGAAGCGGTTGGAGAAAGCGTAACAAAATACAAGGTTGGCGATCGCGTTGGCGTGGGATGTTTCGTTGACTCTTGCGGAGAGTGCGAGTACTGTGTGAACGGTGACGAGCAATACTGTACAAAAGGCGTTGTTCAAACGTATAATTCGTTGGATTATGACGGAAATCCTACATACGGCGGCTACAGCCAAAAAATCGTCGTAAAAGAAGGATTCGTTGTTCGTATTCCTGATAAGTTAAGTATGGATGCAGCAAGTCCGCTTCTATGTGCAGGGATTACAACATTTTCTCCGTTAAAGCACTGGAATGCTGGCCCTGGCAAAAAAGTGGCGATCGTGGGAATGGGCGGTCTTGGACATGTAGCGATTCAATTTGCACATGCAATGGGTGCTGAAGTGACGGTATTGAGCCGTTCTAACAATAAAAAAGAAGAAGCTCTAAGCTTTGGCGCAGATCACTATTTTGCAACAAGTGATGAGACAACATTTACTGAATTAGCGGGTCGCTTTGACCTTATCTTAAACACAGTATCGGCTAACCTGAATGTGGATCAATATTTATCATTACTTCGCGTAGATGGAACGCTTGTTAACGTTGGCGCACCGGCTAACCCAGATCAGTACAGCGTATTCTCACTTATCACGGGACGTCGTAGCATTGCTGGTTCACTTGTAGGCGGCATTCGTGAAACACAAGAAATGCTTGATTTTGCGGCTGAACACGGCGTTGCTCCTATGATTGAAGTTATCGATGCTAAGCAAGTAGATGAAGCGTACGAGCGCGTTCTTCGCAGCGACGTTCGCTATCGATTTGTTATTGACATTTCTACACTGTAAATTTAGAAAAAAGCGGGCAGCTCATTGGATGAGCTGCCCGCTTTCTATTTCTTTATAAAATACGAAAAACAACCGATAAATTAGGCTTTAGATGAAAGCTCTTCCTGATATTTTTGTTCTAATTTATCATAGTAATCAATTTTCGTTTCCACTTTTCTAAAAGCTGCGTCCAGCTCTCTTTGTTTTTCCATCATTTTCTCTCTATGCTTTTCAAATATCTGCTTGCGCAAACCGATTGTATCATCGCCTTTTTGTGTTAATTCAACAATTTTACGTAATTCTAAAAGGGCAATATCCGTTTTTCGTAAGCAAATAATAAATTCTAACCACTCGATATCGGACTCGCTAAAAATACGATTTCCGTTCTCATCTCTTTTTATAAAAGGTAAAAGCCCTTGCTGTTCGTAGTATCGAAGCGTATGCGTAGGCAGCCCTACCTTTGCAGCGGCCTCTTTAATATGATATTCCATTCCACTATACCCTCCATCGCCATTCTTAGTGCGGCGTTTGCTTTATGTATCTAAGCTTCCCTTTTTACGGGTGCTTTCAACTCTTTTTCTAGGTTTCTACTATACAATATATATAATAGATTCCGCTATTTTCTTTACTATGAGGTAACTGTATAAATAGTATCCTAAACATTAAAGTAAACGTTAAGGCAACTTATAAAGAGCTGCCGTGAAATCAGCAGCTCTTTTCATTTTTATATAAAATACGATTAATCTGCGGCCATCACTTTACTTAGTTCATTTAATAAATAATCAAGGGTTTGACTGATTCGAACTGTATTACGACTTGTAAGACCTTCTGTAAGTCCTAACATAACCATGTGCTCTCTTGCTGTTTCGATTTCTGTCATTAAGACTTGCATGACAACTCCTTTATACCACTTCACAGCTCATCAC
>NZ_JBFULJ010000287.1:0-4419 GCF_056400385.1 Priestia sp. P5_B4 | reverse complement strand
CCTTATGACTTGACAAAAGATTCTATTTATTAGAAGTTAGTAACAAAGAGAGTTTTTTCTATACAGAGCTATATACAATAATGATGAGCTAAAAGAGTGAAGAACTCTTACAAGGGAATACATATTGTAGATGGATATTGGAGGAGGAAAAGACGATGACAGAAGATATGAATCAAGTAGAGGTAACGTCATTAGAAGTAGGAGAAACAGTAAAAGGTACTATTACAAAAGTAGAAGAAAAGCAAGTGTATGTAGATGTACCTAACAGCAAACTAGACGGTATTATTCCAATTAGTGAATTAGCGAGCTTACATATTGAAAAAGCAGGCGATGTAATCCAAGAAGGTGCCGAAGTCGAAGCGAAAGTAATTAAAGTGGAAGACGATTTGCTTGTGCTATCTAAACGGGCTGTAGATGCTGAAAAAGCATGGGATGGTTTAGAAGCAAAACTTTCTTCAGGTGAAGTGTTTGAAGCGGTAGTCAAAGAAATTGTCAAAGGCGGATTAGTAGTAGATATTGGTGTGAGAGGGTTCATTCCAGCTTCTCTTGTTGAAACTCATTTCGTTGATGATTTTGCAGAGTATCAAGATCAAACTCTTACGGTCAAAGTAGTGGAATTAGATAAAGAAAAAAATCGCGTGATCCTTTCGCATCGTGCAGTTGTAGAAGAAGAGCTTGTACAACAAAAAGAAAATGTTCTTGAGTCATTAAAAGAAGGTCAGGTTTTAGAAGGAACCGTTCAGCGCTTAACAGACTTTGGAGCGTTTGTAGATGTGGGCGGAGTAGATGGGTTAGTGCACATTTCTCAGCTTTCACATACGCGTGTAGAAAAACCTTCAGACGTAGTAGCTGAGGGAGATGCTGTGAAAGTCAAAGTATTGTCTGTTGACAAATCAACGGGGCGTGTTTCATTATCTATTAAAGATACGTTAGAAGGTCCATGGTCCAACATTTCTACGAAGCTTCGCCAAGGTGATGTAGTAGATGGAACCGTTAAAAGACTCGTATCTTTTGGAGCTTTTGTGGAAGTTCTACCTGGAGTAGAAGGACTTGTACACATTTCTCAAATTTCCCATAAGCATATCGGGACACCGCATGAAGTGCTTTCTGAAGGCGAAAAAGTGACGGTGAAAGTACTTGATGTGAATGAACAAGAACGACGCGTTTCGTTAAGCATTCGTGATCTTGAGGAAGAAGAACAAGAAGATTACGGTGACTATGAATTACAAGAAGAGTCAAAAGGTTTCCAATTAGGTGATATGATTGGGGATCAATTAAAAAAATTAAGATAAGTAATGGTGATGATTTGTGAGCAGAGCAAAACGTAAAATTGATCACATTCATCATGCGATTCAAACGGGACAGCATCGGCTGCACGGGCTAGATGATATTCGCTTCGTTCATAATAGCTTGCCAAATACTGGCGTGCACGATGTTCATATTGATACAAAAATTGGCGAACTTTTGTTAAGTTCGCCAATTTTTATAAATGCTATGACGGGCGGTGGCGGACAAGAAACGGAACGGATTAACCGTTCGTTTGCTCAAATTGCTCATCATGGTCAATTAGCAATGGCCGTTGGATCGCAGATGGCTGCGATTAAAGATGAAAAGGAAGAACAATCATACAGAGTAGTGCGTCAAGAAAACCCTAACGGAATTATTTTTGCCAACCTAGGCAGTGAAGCTACAGTTGAACAAGCTAAAAAAGCAGTTGATATGCTTGAAGCAAATGGACTTCAAATTCATTTAAATGTTATACAAGAACTGGTCATGCCGGAGGGAGATCGTGATTTCACCGATGCATTACGTCGTATTGAACGCATTGTCCGAGAAGTAACCGTTCCTGTAATTGTCAAAGAAGTAGGTTTTGGGATGAGCGCTCAAGCAGTGCAAAAACTTAAAGATGTTGGTGTTGAAATCGTTGATATTGGTGGGTACGGTGGTACCAATTTTTCGAAAATCGAAAATGAAAGACGAGCAAAACATTTTCACTTCTTTAATGATTGGGGAATTTCCACAGCAGTTTCTTTAGCAGAAGTATCTCAGCACGTAGAAGGTATATCCATTATTGGTTCGGGAGGTATTCAAACCTCTATGGATATTGCTAAGTCTATTGCGTTAGGAGCTTCTGCAACGGGAATGGCAGGATATTTTTTATCCATTTTAATGAAGTCTGGTTTAGAAGCAGTTGTAGAAGAGATAGCCGAGATGCATGAGGAGTTAACGTTCATCATGGCTGCGCTAGGAGCAACTTCTATTGCTAAGCTTCAGCAAATGCCTCTAGTTATTACAGGGGATACCCATAGCTGGCTGACTCAGCGAAATGTATCTATAGAAACATTTAATAACAGATCATAAAAAAGCATGCAGTTGACTGCGTGCTTTTTTATTTCTTTAAAAGATGAATGATCGCGTTTTCATTTTAAAAAACAAAAAATGTTGGCAGAAGAAGTGACAAAAAGCATGAAATCCCAAACGTTAGCCCCTTATAATAAGTAAAATAAACAGAAAAATCAGAAAAAAGAGGTGGCGTAATGAAAAAGGGACATTCTGTATTTACAATTTTTCTTTTCTTTTTAGGCTGGGTTTTCATGTATGCAGATCGTAATATTTTATCTCCGGTTATGGGAGATATCGGTGCGCAGTGGGATCTTAATAAAGCTGAACTTGGGCTAATGTCTACCGTATTTTTTGCAGCGTATGCAGCTATGCAAATTCCAACGGGTTTTTTGGCAGATCAATTTGGTCGAGTTAAGATCTTAGTAGCTGGATACATCTTGTTTGGAGTTGCCACATTTTTTACAGGACTTACAACTACTTTCGGTATGTTCTTATTTATCCGGGCGCTGACAGGACTTGGAGAAGGAACGTATTATGGTTCACAATACGGAATTTCTTCAAGCATCACATCTGAACGATACCGAGGTTTAGTGTCGGCGCTCATTAATAGTGGAATGGCTTTTGGTATATCACTTGGTTTTATCGGTTCTACATACATTACATATACGTTAGAAAAAGACTGGCAGTTTACTTTTTACTTATTTGCTATTCCAACTATAGTAATAGCTATTTTAATAGCTTTCTTTGTAAAAGATAAGCAAAGGGATCAAGAAAAAAATTCGCTAAATAAAGAAACAAAGCAGTCGCTAAAAGTATTATTTACAAAAAATCATATTTTCGTATACATTTTAATCTTCTGCTCTCTTTACGGATTTTTTGGGATGCTGACTTGGCTTCCTTATTATTTGCAGCACTCGCGAGGCTTAGAAGGGTCTCAAACAGGCATCATAGCATCTTTAGTACCTTGGGCGTCTATTCCAGGAGCAATCTTCTTTGGGTATATATCTGATCGAATTGTAAATAAAAAAGCATTAATTGTGAGTTTGTCAGTAGCGGGCGCTTTGTGTCAATTTTTTATTCCCTATACAGAGAGTTATTCTTGGCTATTATTCGGCTTAATTGTGTACGGTTTGATAGGTAAATTAGCATTAGATCCGATTTTGATTTCATATATGGCGGATATTACTCCATCGTCCATGTACTCTAAAGTGTACGGTTTTTTCAACTTCAGCGGCATGCTGTCATCGATCTTTGCACCTTACATTACCGGATATTTTGCAGATAAACTTGGAAGTATGGAATTCGGGTTTTATTTGTCAGGAGCACTATTGTTAGTGGGAGGAGTTCTCTTTTTGTTTACAGGAAAGAAAGAACGTTCCTATCCTGTTTCACATCCAGTTTTAAAATAAAAAAATGCGCCGACTTAGTCAGCGCATTTTTTTTATTTATGCTCATTTAACTCGCGTGCTTCTTCAGGACTTTGCAAGCTAGTTGCTCCCGGATAGTGAAGTCCTTGATCACGGTCAGATTCAACTCGTTTTGATTCTTTTAATTTTTTTTCTTGACGATCTTTTCCCATTTTAGATTCCCTCCTTTTTTCTGATAGGTTGTCCAAAATAAGGGGTTCTATTCTAAAACTCCGATTAAGTTTTACCAAATTGATACATACTGATGACAGGTAGAGGAGGTGCCATATTCAGTGGACGGAATTTTCTTTTATTGGCTTTCGTGGATGGGATGGATTGTTGCGACTTTTCTTATGCCCAAAACACCTAGACGTTGGAAGGTAGCAGCCATTATATTAATCAGTATACTCCTAAGCGGAATGAACATGCATATGGCTCAGTTTTCATTTAGCTACACCGCTTTGTTTTTAGTGGGGGTAGCGTGTGTTTATGCTTCAGGCTACAGCAGGTTTCAGCAGTTATATTATGTTATTGTATGCGGCATTATAATAATTGCCTATGCTGGTTTTTGTTTACTTGAGCTCTATGATCCTGTATGGATTTTTATTGATCGTAAGTGGATTTTGACTGGACTTATCTTATATATTTGCTTTATGGTGATTAAAGATGC
>NZ_JBFULJ010000286.1:0-4425 GCF_056400385.1 Priestia sp. P5_B4 | reverse complement strand
GATGTAAACTGGTGTTGTATATAGTATTCATAGGGAGAAGTCGATACATACATTTTAAAGTGTTACAAATCAAGCTTGGATTAGAAGGTTGTGAAAAGTAAATGTTATGGAATGTTATTAGTTTATTTTTAGCTAGGATTAGCCATTTATTAGAATTAATTAATACGATTGCTTTAATATGGATCGTTGTTTTATTAAGAAGTAAAAGGAAACAATAATAATGTTAAATTAAAGTAATGATTGATATGAATTAAGAGCTTCCTAGTTGTATAGGAGGCTCTTATTTATTCACTTATTGGTTTGATAATTTCAGGTTCTTCTTTTTTTGGAAAAGGTCTTACTCCAAAGTAGTAGCTAAAAACAAAAAAGATAACAACAATTACAGCAAAAATGAGCAACTTCTTAGGATAATGCTTGGACTCATTCTTATTCTCAAGCTCTTCCTTATATTTTTGTTGAATTTGTTTTTTCTTATCATCTGTTTTCATATTTACCCCTAAGTTTAGTTTTTTAATTTTACCATATTTATCTAAAATATATTTTACTTCTACCGATAAAATCACATTATGTAAACTTAATTTGTATATCTTATACAATTTGAAAATAGAAAAAAGCTATTGGCTCATCAGGGACCAATAGCTTTTTTCGGAACATAATTAGAAGGTTGTGATGATCTTATACATCATGAGTAGTTTGCTCAAGTTCGTAAGAACTTATGAAGAGAAAAACCTACATAATTGTGCATGAAATGTCGGATAGATCTATTTAAATCCTGGTATTCTGATGATAAGGGAGGTCATATCAATGGATTTGCTTGGAAATATGAATAGAGCTTTACGCTATATCGAAGAGAATCTAACCAACGATATAGATTTTAGAGAAGTAGCAAGGCTGGCTCTTTGCTCTGAGTATCATTTTAAAAGGATGTTTTCTTTTCTTGCAGGCATTACTTTGTCAGAATATATTCGCCGAAGACGCCTTACACTTGCAGCATTCGAACTTAAAGATAATAACATGAAGGTCATCGATATTCCGATCAAATACGGATATAAATCACCGGATTCTTTTACAAGAGCTTTTCAAAATCTACATGGTCTAACCCCTTCAGAAGCCAAAAAGAATGGTTATTCACTTAAAGCCTATCCAAAGATGACCTTTCAGCTATCAATCAAAGGAGGAAATGAAATGAACTATCGAATTGAAGAAAAAGAGGCATTTAATATAGTCGGTATTAAAGAAAGAGTGCCTATAATTTTTCACGGAGTTAACCCAAGGATTGCTGCTATGTGGGAAAGCTTAAGTAATGAAACGATAAATAAATTAAAAAAACTTTCCAATGTTAACCCACTGGGACTGCTTAGTGCATCCGTGAATTTTTCTGAAGGACGAATGGAGGAAAAAGGAGAGCTTGACCACTATATCGGTGTAGCAACAACTAAAGAATGTCCTAATAATTTGATACAACTTGAAGTACCTGCTTTAACATGGGCTGTATTTGAAGCAGTGGGGCCATTTCCTGACACATTGCAGGATGTATGGGGACGGATTTATTCCGAATGGTTTCCATCTTCAAATTACGAACAAGTAGAGGGACCAGAAATTTTATGGAATGAACATAAAGATGTAACATCACCGACTTTTAAAAGTGAAATATGGATACCTGTGTTAAAAAAATAATGATGATTCAACAATAAAATATTTTTAATGTAGAGAAAGAGGAGATTATAAATATGATCTCCTCTTCTAATTTATAACTTCCTGTAATGATGCTTATGTTAACTAGCTTCCTCATGTAATTATTACAACTAATATTCTTATAAATGTTTAATTGAAGAAATAAAAAAGAGAACAACAGAAGTAATCTGATGTCCTCTTTTTTATTAAGATATTTTATTAAATATCAAGTTTACGGGTACCGAGCCATTTTACCATTTCAGGATCTCTATGTGAGAAGAACAAGCTCTCTTCTGTATCTAACGTCGCAATCTTTTCCATGTCCTCTTGGCTTAATTCAAAGTCAAAGATATTAAAGTTTTCGACGATTCTTTCCTTGCGAACAGACTTCGGAATCACCACAACTCCTCTTTGTGTCAGCCAACGTAAAATTACTTGAGCAACAGATTTATTATGCTTTTCAGCAATTGATACTAAGATTTCATTTTGGAAGATATCCTTTTTCCCTTCAGCAAAAGGTGCCCAAGACTCAATCTGAACGTTGTTTTCCTTCATAAGCTTAGCACTTTCTACTTGCTGGCAGAAAGGATGTGTTTCAACCTGGTTTACAGCAGGAACCACTTCATTATGAGTAATTAAATCGACTAGGCGGTCTGCGTAGAAGTTACTAACTCCAATCGCCTTAATCTTACCCTCATGATATAATTCCTCCATCGCACGCCAAGAGCCATATACATCACCAAATGGCTGATGGATTAAATACAAATCGATATAGTCAAGTTGTAATCTTTCCAATGACTTTGCGAATGCTTTCTTTGTATTCTCATAACCAGTATCTTGAACCCAAAGTTTTGTCGTAATAAATAGTTCTTCTCTTGGGACACCACTTCGTTTGATTGCTTGGCCAACTTCCTTCTCATTTTGATAAGACGCAGCCGTATCAATTAAACGATATCCTGCCATAAGGGCGTCATAAACGGCTTGTTCACATTCCTTTGGATCTGTCATTTGAAAAACACCAAAGCCAAGTATAGGCATTTCAACACCGTTGTTTAAAATTACTTTTTGCATATAAACTCCTCCTGTTTTTTATATTAATTGTTAAGTCACTTATTTTCGCTCATTTACATTACTTATTATTGGAATTTACTATTAAATTCTCGTCTATTATTTACCAACTCTATTTGCATATTCTGATGGATAGCGATCTCCCGAAATCTCAATTTTAGAGAGTGCTTCTTTCAAATCACTTAGTTCTTGTGTCGTCAACTCAACATCAACTGCACCAAGGTTTTCTTCAAGACGATCTAATTTGCGTGTGCCTGGAATTGGAACAATCCATGATTTTTGAGCAAGTACCCATGCAAGTGATATCTGAGCTGGTGTTGCGTTTTTCCCTCCCGCAATCGTATTTATCAGATCAATTAAAACTTGATTCGCTTCGAGATTCTCAGGTGTAAAGCGAGGAACAATACTACGGAAGTCAGAGTTTCCGAAGGTTGCATTTTTATCAATCTTTCCGGTAAGGAAGCCTTTTCCTAGGGGACTGAACGGAACGAAGCCAATTCCGAGCTCCTGGAGCGTAGGCAGTAATTCTTCCTCAGGGCTTCTCCACATCATTGAGTATTCACTCTGGATAGCCGTAAGTGGATGTACTAAGTGTGCACGACGAATCGTCTTCACACCTGCCTCAGAAAGCCCCCAATGTTTCACTTTACCTTCTTGTATCAGATCTTTTACTGTTCCAGCTACCTCTTCAATTGGTACATCAGGATCAACTCGATGCTGATAGTATAGGTCAATGGCTTCAACGTTAAGACGTTTGAGTGAGCCTTCGACTGATTGCCTAATCTGCTCCGGCTTGCTTTCAACCACCTGTTTACCATCCACGATTTTAATACCAAATTTAGTAGCAATAACGACATCTCCTTTGAACGGAGCAAGAGCTTCACCTACCAGCTCTTCATTCACATAGGGACCATAAACTTCCGCGGTATCAAAAAAATTCACACCTCGGTCAATCGCTGCATGGATTAGAGAAATCATTTCTTTTTTGTCTGGTGCTGGACCATAACCATGACTCATTCCCATACAACCAAGACCTATAGAAGAAACTTCTAATCCACTTTTTCCTAATGAGCGCTTTTGCATGATTGATCTCCCCTTTTTTACATTATTATTGCCTTAAATGGTTCTATTATTTAATCACATCCCTATTATGCACCAACTGAGAAAGCAACCGGTATCCCATTCCTCTCAAATGATTGCCTAATTCTCTCAATGCAACTTAAGCGATGAAGAGATATGCATTATAAGGGCGCTATCACGAAGAAAAGAAGAAGGAGGATCTTATTTTATGTCTGAACAATTTATAAACGGCAGGATGATACCTACACAACTGCTATTCCATCTTTATATCTTAATAAAATGATGGCTTCGCCCAATCTGTATCTGGTTCGCCCACTCCAAGACTAGCTTGAAGATATTTATCACTTTTTTCTTGGATAATATCTATTATTAATTGAGTTACTGCTTGGCGAGTAACTTGTGCACCTTTAAAAGGTTCTCCTTTTTGCGTAATCAAATATTTAGTATTATCAGCTTGATTATAAAGCCAAGTTAATCTTAGGAGTGTATAATTCAGACTAGAATTCTCAAGCATTCGTGCAGATTCAATCTGGGAACGCATTCTGGGGCTTCCACCAATCATACGTTTATTCCATTCACCAAAAGCTCCCGGCACCTCATCAT
>NZ_JBFULJ010000285.1:0-4439 GCF_056400385.1 Priestia sp. P5_B4 | reverse complement strand
GTAATACCCGTTAAGAAAGATGTTAAAGCAGYTGAACCCATGATACCAGCTACATATTTTTTGTTTTCAGGACGAGCTTCGTGATAAATCGCAAGAGCTGCTGCTGGCAATCCGAACATCATGAACGGGAATTTACCAACTTGGAATGTTCCTGCTGTTAAAGGCACGCCATCTGCTAATTGAGCAAAGAAAATCTTTTGGTCACCGTGAATATGTTGACCTGCTTTATTAACGTAATCACCAAACTCAAACCAGAACGGAGAGTAGAATATGTGATGAAGTCCAAATGGAATTAATGAACGTTCAATCAATCCAAATACAAAAGCTGATAAAGTTGGGTTTGCATCAATCATGTTAGTAGAGAAAGCATTTAATCCGCTTTGAATTGGCGGCCAAATGAAAATCATAATAACACCTAAAACAATTGAAAATACCCCAGTAATGATTGGTACAAATCGTTTTCCCGCAAAGAACCCTAAATAAGATGGTAATTCAATATTGAAATAACGATTATACATGGATGAAGCTAAAATACCTACTATGATACCCCCGAATACACCTGTAGCTAACGTAGGAATTCCTAAGATGCTAGTGTAAGCTGGATTGGCACCCATTTTGTCAGGATCTAGTTGTCCTGTAGCAACTAAGATTGTGCTCATCGTTTTGTTCATAATTAAGTAGCCTACGATTGCAGCAATACCTGCTACACCGTCACCACCAGCTAAACCAACGGCAACACCAACGGCAAACAATAGCGATAAGTTGTCAAATACAATTTGACCCGCTTGCGACAAAACATTTGAAACCAATTGAACCCAGTCTGCACCAAGTGCCGGTACTGCATCCAACAATGTAGGGTTTTGAAGCGCTGTCCCTACTCCAAGTAAAATCCCTGCTGCCGGTAAAATCGCAACCGGTAACATAAGCGCTTTTCCGACTTTTTGTAATACTCCAAAAAGTTTTTTAAACATGGCGCTTACCTCCTTTTATATATTTAGTGTGCAACAAGCTATTTATTTGATACGTGAATCATTAACGCGCTTTCATAAAACGCTTTCTTTAACTAAAAAACTCCTTACATCTCCTGGTGTCCTGAAACCTAAGCTTTAAATGATTGCGCTTTCTTATAACAAAAAAAGGCATGAGGAAAAAGAAACGATAAATGGATACACTCATCCAATTACACATCGCTTCATTTCTCACTCATGCCTGATCGTATCAGTAACACGTATTGAAATGATTTTATAAATCCGTTTTTGTTATAAGTCGCTGCAGATGCATCGTTAAGTAAACTGCTTCTGCTTCATACACAGGTAAATGTAACGCTTGCTGCATTACTTTTATCACTTTCCAAGACACATTGTAACACAGGGGATATTCTTCTTTCAATAGCAAAGCAATTTTTTTTGGCTCTTCTATTTTTTCTCCTGTTTTTACTCGATCAATCGCAAAATGCAAATGACGAATCAATCTCATATAGTGCACAGATTCTTTGTCTACCTGCAGATGAAGTGATTCTTCAATCACATTAATAATCGTTTGAATAAGCTGCGAGTCTTGATTCACTTCTAGCAGGTTTTTTTCAGTCAGCGCACTGTGGATATGAAGTGCAATAAAACCAATCTCTCCTACTGGAAGCTGCACGCCTATTTTGCGACTAATAATTTCTACCACTTCAGATGCGATCGTATATTCCTCTGGATATAAAGCTTTGGTTTCAAGTAAAAATGGGTTTTTAAGCCCCATTCCCTGCTGAAAACGTTTTATCGCAAACGCGATATGGTCCGTCAATGAAATGTGTATATGCTCATTCAAAGGAATGTTAACACGCTTTTGAATGTGCGTTACAATATCATTCATCATTTCAATCACGTCTTCATCCACTTGCGCTAAAAGCTGCTTGTACTGTTCTTGCTCTTCTTCACTCTTTAACAAAAACATTTTCTCCACGGCTTTTGCATCGATTTCATCGCCTTTTTTCTTATTGAACCCTATTCCTTTCCCAATTAGCACAACTTCATCATAGGTAAGGTGTTTAGCAATTAATACATTATTATTAAGTACCTTTTCTACAAAAAAGGACTCTTTCACGAATCCTTCACTCCCCTGTTTCGGCTTTCTATTATTTGCTTTCCTATCTTACAAATAATACGCATAACCGTCAATTCATTTTTCTTTGTTTCAAATATTATTGAACTAAACTATTTGAGTTACGTATTATCTTAGTAGTTCTTTACTGGAAACGCAACGTCTTTTTTGCTCGTCCCATAACAATTTTTCATAATAAAGTTTTGAAGCATAACGCTCAGAATGAATACACCCGCTTGTAAAAGCGTAAAAAGAACAAGTGAAGTGGTAATAGATACCAGCAACACCCCATAGTGAATCAGCAAAATATCTACTATACGCAGCCCCGCTATAATCATTCCAGCTCCAACAAAAAATTCTTCGGCTACACTCCAAACGAGGAGAATTGTAACAATACAAACGTAAATCATCGTTGCATTTACGGAATCATGAGTAGCGGACGCAAACCATCCCGTATAAAACCAATTATTATGAAAATATGCTAACAGCATAAACATAATAGTAGAAGTAATGGCGAGCGTTCCGAGAAAAAATGTAGCGTAATGCACAAATGTCATATACCGTTCTGTTAGCCATACATACCAAATCTTTGAAATGCTAAAGCCTATAGTCATTAAAACGCCTGTATAAACTGTTTTCCACCAGTGATGTGTATAAATATCCCAGTGTAAAAATAATTCTTCAATCCCCATAAACATAGCTGAAATGAATAAAATATAGCGAAATTTCAATTGATAAGCTGCTACCACCATAGCCATGATGGGAAAAGCAAACGCTTGAGAAGTTAAGGACCCGAACAAATTATCAAAATATTCATTGGTCATAAAATCAGGATCGTAATCGTAACTTTCAAACAACACAAATACAATATATTCTAGTACATAAGCCATTCCAATGATAAAAAAAAGCAAAACGACTAGCTTTTTATCTTTTTTACGTATGAATACTGTAAGCAAAACGGCTGTGCTGATAATAATCAATGCAAAAAAAGCAGTATAATGAGGCATAGACGTCTCCCTTTTACGACCTAATTATTACTTAGAGTAAGACGTTTTAGCCAAATTATACATAGCTAGCTTCTATTCAAAAGAGCTTGAGACAAAACTACATCAATCCAATCTAAAGGCGAACAAACGGGATACATGAGACAGTATAGATCGCTTTCTACACTGCTGTTGATTTCCGTGCAAGACTTCGCTTTCCGCGGGCGGGCGCTGAGCCTCCTCGTTGCCTACGCTTCTGCGGGGGCACACTTCTTCCGCTTTCCCGCAGAAGTCTTCGCCTGACCTTTTAATCTACATCTAGAAGCCACTACATACCTGAAACCTGCGTTCACCCTACCAATGAAAAAATCCGAACGACTCATCGTTCGGATCTTCCTTCAACTAACATACTTTTGTTTCAGCCTCTTTTAACTCTTCAGCTTACAAAAACTGGAATGGTATCTATTATCCTTCAATCATTTTTGAAAGGTTAGCCATTTCGATAGCTGATGCTGCAGCTTCCCATCCTTTATTTCCTGCTTTTGTTCCTGCACGTTCAATTGCTTGCTCAATTGTTTCAGTTGTTAATACACCAAAGATAATTGGCACGCCTGTTTGTAGGCTTTGAGATGCAACGCCTTTTGCTACTTCATTACATACAAAATCAAAGTGTGGAGTAGCTCCTCTAATAACGGTTCCTAGCGTAATCACTGCATCATATTTTTTAGATTCAGCTAATTTTTTGGCGATTAATGGGATTTCATAAGCGCCCGGCACCCAAGCCACGTCTACGTCTTCATCAGCTACGCCGTGACGTTTGAGCGCATCTTCTGCTCCACTAAGTAAACGGCCTGTAATAAATTCATTAAAACGCCCTACCACGATTCCGATTTTTAATCCTGTGCCTACTAAATTTCCTTCATATAAATGATTCATCTTTTGTTCCTCCTGCTAGTATTAATATATAGTTATTTACATTTCTTTTCATGAATTAGCTTCATTTGTTATAACGAAAAAAAGTGTAAAATTATAAATGTAATAAATGACCTAATTTTTTAGCTTTTGTATCTAAGTATTTTTTATTGGCATCCACTGCCGGCATTTGAAGAGGCACTCGCTCGATCACTTCAAGGTCGTAGCCTTTTAGCCCAGTAATTTTACGAGGGTTATTCGTTAAAAGCTTCATTTGTTTGACTCCAAGGTCTTTTAAGATTTGAGCACCGATTCCATACTCTCGTAAATCTGCAGCAAACCCGAGTTTTTCATTCGCTTCTACGGTATCGTATCCTTCTTCCTGCAGCTTATATGCTCTTAGCTTATTTAGTAAGCCAATACCTCTGCCCTCTTGACGCATATACAGAAGAATGC
>NZ_JBFULJ010000284.1:0-4448 GCF_056400385.1 Priestia sp. P5_B4 | reverse complement strand
GACTTATTCCCGCCATATATGGGCTAATTTGACGCAAACCTGGAATATATAAACCAAATAAAATGGTCCATATCCCATATTTATGGTAGCTGCCGCTTGCCGCTTCAATTTTCTCTTTGGTTAACCCTACGTATTTTCCGTATTTATCAAAAAATGGGGTTCCCGCATACCTTCCTAGCCCGTAAGCAGTAAGCATTCCAGTAATAACACCTAAAAAAGCAAAAAGAKATGATTCGTATAAGTTCAGCTGATGCTTGGCAATAAACATGCCTAATAATATTAAAAATGATTCTTCAGGCGCTGGAATTCCAACAATCCCACAAAAAAGTACAAGTAAAATAACAATATAACCATAGGAATGTATATACTGAGAAATAATTGTTAAGTCCACTGCTCGCTCCTCTATTTACGATTGATTCATCAATTGCTGCATGGTTATACTTTCATACCCTTGCTGTTTTAAGTAAGGTAAAAATTCTTCTAACGCCGCAATCGTCATTTCAGGTGCTTTTTCATCTGCTCCCGGGGTATCTCCATTATCGTGTAACACAAAAATGGCTCCATCTTCTACTTTACGCATTAGTTTTTGAACTAATGCCGTTTTCGTTGTTTTTAGTGTCCAATCCTGAAAGATTCCTGTCCAGATCACAAGGTGATATGGCTTGGCCATTGATAAACTGCTCATATTTAAATGTCCCCACGGCGGACGATAAAAAAGCGGCTTTTGATTGGTTACTTTCTCTATAACCTGTGCACATTGATGAATTTGTCTTTTTAATTGCCAAGGTGTTTGCATCCATGCACTCACATGACGATGATGATGTATAGCTACTTCATGTCCTTCATCGATCATTCTGTTTAAAATAGATGGGTGTTTCTCCCCTAGTTCTCCCACAATAAAAAAAGTAGCTTTCATTTCATACAGTTTGAACAAGTCCAAAATTTTTGGTGTATAAACAGGATGAGGACCGTCGTCAAATGTTATAGCTATTTTATGCTTTTTTTCCCCTTTTATTATGACTGATGAATGATAGCGACGATAAAGGGTTTGCGAAATAATGGTATATACACATATAACCATTAGAACGAAAAGTAAAACAATAAAAAAACGAGTCATATGCTTTTAACCATCCTTTTGAATTTAAATCCTGCATTTATTATAACGGTTTACTCAGACTTTGGTTTCATTTTTTTGTGATAGAAGCCAGGAATTTTAAAATAATTTGATACTTTACCTAAAAATAGCTGTTCTGCAAGGATATACCGGAAATAAAATGATATCATAAAATTTCCCTTCATTCAGTAAAAAAAGTACTTTTTACCAGTTATATCTATCTTTTGTATGATAACTGTCATTACTTTTTAAAAATAAAAAACTTCCCGCACGAGTGCGGAAAGTTTTTAAATTAAAATTTTGCTCGATACCATTTTTCAGCTGCTTCAATTTCTGTTCGTGTTAACTGATGCCCAAATGATTCCCAATGCACCTGTACGTCCGCTCCAGCTTTTTCTAAAAGCGCAGAAAGTTCTTCCGTTTCTGATGCTGGGCAAATAGGGTCGTTTGTACCTGCCCCAATAAAGATAGAAGCGTCGGTCTTAGGCACTTCAATTCCTCTTCTTGGAACCATCGGATGAAGAAGAGCCGCCCCTTTTAAAGAATTCTCATAATGAAATAGCAAACTTCCTGCAATATTGGCACCATTTGAGTAGCCTACAGCTACGATGTTGTGTCGATCGAATGAGTATGTTTCAGCCGCTTCATCTAAAAATTGATGAAGTTCTTTTGTGCGTTCAATTAAATCTTCTATATCAAATATTCCTTCTTGTAAACGTCTAAAGAAACGGGGCATTCCGTTTTCTAGTACATTTCCTCTTATAGATAATATGGAGCAAGAGGAATCAATCATATCCGCAACAGGGAGCAGATCTTGTTCTGTACCTCCTGTACCATGCAACAGCAATAAAGTCGGTTTCGTCTCGTCCGTTCCTTTTTTAAAAATATGTTTCACGTATATCCACTCCCTTTAAATATCTCGAATTAAAGATAATTTTATTATAAGAACTTTCGAAGCATTTGTAAAGGAACTACTGTCAAAGAAATACCTGTATGTTTTGCTGGCAGTATCACATAATACTGAATAACTTCATATGGCCATTGCTCATATGCAGCTAGGTATTTAATTCGTTTGACTTACAGGGTGGAAAGAAATATTCCACTTTTAGCTAAGTGCTCCCGTCAAAAGGTGGATAATGATTAAAACTCACCCGTCTTCCGTCATATAAAAAGTGCCCTAGTCTGATAAATTAGTTAATTTTTTCTTTATTTCGTTACTTTCAACAGATATCAGCATTTATACCCGAACGTACTGAATCTTATTTCGTATACGTGTTATAACAACTTTTTTCTATGAGAAACAGAACGTAAAATACCAGCTTGTTTTTTCATAAAGGGGAACAAAGCCCCGAATGGTGCTTTATACGACTTTATTTGACAAACACAAATTTATGGGTAAACTAAGTTCAGATGATTGTATTTCACTTCGTTTTAGTTTAATAAAAAAACGAAGCATCTGCGAGTAAGCAAAAAATAACTGCGTAAAGAGCTATTTATGTCAATCATCTTATACCCTAAAAACTTACCTGCACTTGAATAATAGCCTTTATTAAACTTAGCACGTCAGCTTGTGAACGTTAATACTTTACCACCCATCTCTCTGTTAAAAGATTGAATGGGCCAACAAACTTCAGCATTCTTTACATAACGACCTTGTAAAGACGAAGAATGTAGCTATGTGTGAACATGGAATTATTACTTAGTGGAGTGAACCAACATGAGGAAATTTATTTTAGCCTTTTTAGTCGTTGTTTTAATTGTAATGCTGGGAGTTACCTATGTATTAAAGCAATTTCAGCAAACGGCTGATTTATCTTACTCGAAACTGCAGTCGGTTCAAAGTACGGTAGTCTATGACAAAAATGACCGTAAGATTGACGAATTGTATAAAACCGTTCCCCGTCAAAATGTTTCGAGCAATGAAATTCCCGATTATGTAAAAATGGCGTTTGTTGCAACGGAAGACCGTCGCTTTTACAAGCATTTTGGGATTGATTTACAAGGTATTGGCCGCGCCCTTTTTAAGAACATTGTAACAATGAGTAAAGCTGAAGGCGCAAGTACCATTACACAGCAGTTAGCAAGAAACCTTTACTTATCTAGTGATAAGACCATTAAACGTAAAGTAGATGAAATGTTTCTATCACTAGGCTTAGAAAGACAATTTACAAAAGACCAAATTTTGGAATTATATTTAAATCAAATTTATTTCGGAAGCGGTGTATATGGTATTGGTGCAGCTTCTCAGCTTTATTTTAATAAGCCTGTATCAGATTTAACCGTAGGCGAAGCTGCGCTTTTAGCGGGACTGCCAAAAGCGCCGAGTACGTATTCACCAAGCAATAGTACAGAAAAAGCGACAGCCCGACGAAACGTTGTATTGAAACTGATGCATGACCAAAACGTTATTAGCGATACTCAGTATCAGCAAGCGTTAAACGAACGTGTAGTCAAGCCTAGTGTTCCTGTTAAAAAACCGAACTCAAATCAAGCATTTATTGATTATGTAATTAAAGAAGCTGCTCAACAGTATGGCGTATCTGCTGATGACCTTTATAAGGGTGGTTATGCCATTTATACAGATTTAGATCCTAATTTACAGGAATCGATTAATAACTCTGTAGCAAATCATACGTTCCGAGATGATGACATCAACAGCAAAGTAGAGGTTGGGATTTCAGCTGTTAACCCTAAAACAGGTGGAATCTCAGCGATGTATGGAGGACGCAGCTATGAGCGAAACGGCTTAAACCGTGCTACAAGCGGCTATCAGCTTGGTTCAGCTATTAAGCCGTYAGCCGTATACGGTCCAGCCTTAGAAACTGGAGATTATACGCCAACTTCACTCTTAAGTGACGAACGACAAGACTTTGGCGGTGGATATAGCCCTAAAAACGCAGAAGGTGAATATCAAAAGCATGTGACAATGCGTGAAGCACTTACCCGTTCACTTAACGTTCCAGCTGTTTGGCTTTTAAAACAAATTGGTATTGATACAAGCGCAAAATTCATGGAAAAAGCTGGACTTCCGCTTGAAGATGACGATAAGTCAAAATTAGGGCTTGCTCTTGGAGGAACGACCACAACGTTCTCTCCCCTTCAGTTAGCACAAGGATATACTACTTTTGCTAACAAAGGCGTCATGACTAAGCCGTACGCAATTCGAAAAATTGAGATGCGCGACGGTGAAGTGAAAAAGCCAGACATTCAAACAGCGCAAGTAATGAGTGAAGAAAATGCAGATACAATGACATCCATGTTGCAAGATGTGATTGAAAAAAGCTATGGAACAGGTGTTAACGCTCGTTCTTCACGAGATGCTGCAGGTAAAACC
>NZ_JBFULJ010000283.1:0-4451 GCF_056400385.1 Priestia sp. P5_B4 | reverse complement strand
AGATAATACCCGCTACGAATACAGCTGAAAAAGCAGTAGCATAGTCGATACTTCCATTTGAACCAACAACTAAAGCAGCAAAGTATGCGTTCATTCCCATACCGGGAGCAATAGCAATTGGGTAGTTAGCTGCAAGAGCCATCCATAGCGTAGCTACGACCGCTGAAATAATAGTAGCTGTAAATACTTGATCAAAAGGAACGCCGGCGCTGGACAAAATAACTGGGTTCACAATGACGATATAAATCATGGTTAAAAACGTTGTAATACCAGCTAAAATCTCCGTTTTAGCATCCGTGTTATATTCTTTTAACTTAAACATAAGTAACCTCCAAAAATAACGAACATTAAAAGCAACATGATATATAATATTCGTTTTTTACTTGAAATGCAATAGATTTGCATATAAAAAATCAAAAACTAAAAAAGTGACGATAAAAGAGCTAAAACAAGTGTGAAATATTTCTTTTTTTCGGTGCTTTTTATAGTGTGTGCGTATAGAAGAGGCTCATACGAAAAAAAGCCGCTTGGGCTGCGGCGGCTATGTTACTTGTTTTGAGGAAACGACTATTGGGAATTTTATTTTAATGGAAAGGGTTAAATCGTKATACGTATATTCCAAGCGTCCGTGGTAGTTGGAAACAAGTTCAGAAATAATCCACGTGCCAAGGCCTTCGTGGCGTTCTTTCTTTTCTGTAACATGAAAAGAAGTAAACAAGTGATCTTGACGCTCTCGTGATAAAGGAGCGGTAGAATTGCTGACTTCTAAAATGTAAATGCCGCTTCGGATCATACTCGAAACGGTTATCTCTTTTTTCTCAGAAGAATGAGCGGCTTCTAAAGCATTATGCAGTAAATTCATGATGAGATTCATTTGGTCAAGGTGCTTTAAAGGCAGCTGTGATAACGGTGAATCTAATTGAACATTCATATGTATTCCCCACGTATGTGCTTGATTCTTGCTTTGATGTACAACAGAAGCAACGTGCGAATGTTCACCTTGAATATATGAATGGGTATCATTCAAAGCTTCAACGTAATCTTGAATATACTCTTGTGCCTGCTGTCTTTGATTTGTTTCTAGAAGATAGGATACGGCACTGACATGTTTAATAAAATCATGTCTTTCAGCCCTTAACGCTTGAAAAAGCTCATTGTTTTTTTGAATTTCACGTGAAGCACTGCTTTCCCGGTTGGTTACGAATATGTATTGTTGATAAGAGAAAAACATGTCGGTCATGTAACCAATCATTGCGATAACGGTTAGGGCAATGCTGAAAGGTGAAGATAGGCTAAATAAAAGCAGGAAAAAAGACGTCAGTACGATTGCTTTTTTTATAGTTAGTGAAGGAGCCGTTTGATATTTCTTTCTCCATATAAAAAATGAACCAATTATAAAAGAACTAAGTAGGAGATGTAAACTAACAGGCAGGTCTTTAAAAAAGAGGAGCACGAAAACAGTTAGTAAAACTAGTGTGTAAAATAGTTTCATTTTAGATAGTCCCTCCTTTAAAAGTATTCTTTTTGCAAGATGTCTAAATTTGTTTTCGTGATTAAAGCTGTTTTTTCGGTGCTTTGAAACATCACTGAGTAGGAGTGCTTAGTATACAGGGAGAAATTTTGAATATAGGAAATGTTGATAATAAAAGCTCGATGAGACCTTAGAAAATGACTCGCTGTTAATTCTTTTTCAATTTCGTTTAATGATTGATAGGTACTAAATTCTCCATTTGTCGTTATGATTGTGGTAGAGCGACCTGTTCGTTCTGCAAATATAATATCTTGTTTGTTCAGCACTTGCATTTCGGTTTTTTGTTTTAAAATAAGCTTATCTCTTGTGTCAGTTGATTGTTTTTTTTGATGAAAACGCTGAATGCCTTTTAACAGACGCTCTTTAGAATAAGGCTTCATAATGTAGTCTAAAACGTTGAGTTCAAATGCATGAACCGCAAAGCCGCTGTGCCCAGTGACAAAGATGACTTGAATATCAAGTGCGTAAGCATTGATAAAGTCTGCAAGCTCATAACCTGATAGCTTTGGCATTTCAATATCTGTAATTAATAAATCAATTTCATTTTTTTTAATTTCGTTATAAGCTTCCTCCGCGCTGCTAGTCGAAAAAAGGATGTCTATATCATCTTCTCTTTCTAAAGAAATCCTCAATTTCTCTAAATCATATGAATGATCGTCCACTAATCCTACTTTCATAAATAAAAACCCTCTTTGTTTCATTCTATTGGATATTACCACACTATTTTACCATGATTTACAAGGTGGAAAGGACGTTTCGCGACATAAAAAACCCTCTTTATGACAAGATGGAAGATGCTGTATGAAAAATAAGCTAAGATATAGTCAATCRCAGTAAAAGGGGAGAGCGGATATGATTGAAATCAAAGGTGTTACGAAATATTTTAAAGAGAAAAAGCAAACAATTGCAGCAGTTCAAGATATTCATGTAACTATCTCACAAGGAGAAATTGTAGGGCTATTAGGTGAAAATGGTGCGGGGAAAACAACTCTTTTACGTATGCTGTCGACTGTACTTGAACCATCGGAAGGAAATATGTTCATTCATGGAATTAACATTCATAAACAGCCGGATAAAATAAAACAAAGAATTGGCGTGCTTTTTGGCGGTGAAACAGGCTTATACGACCGTTTGACCGCTCGTGAAAACTTAGCTTATTTTGCTAAGTTTTATGGCATGAGCAAACATGAAACAAAGATAAGGATTGAGGAACTGGCCAAACGTTTTGGAATGAAAGACTACTTGGATCGCCGCGTCGGAGGCTTTTCAAAAGGAATGCGTCAAAAAGTAGCCATTGCACGAACTATTCTTCATAACCCGGACGTTATCCTATTTGATGAGCCGACTACAGGATTAGACATTACATCAGCAAACATGTTTCGTGAGCTTATTAAAAGTCTGCAAAGAGAAGGAAAAACGATTATTTTTTCCAGTCACATTATGGAAGAAGTGGAGATGCTGTGTCAGTCTATCATCATGATTCATAAAGGAAAAATGATTTATCAAGGAACAAATGAACAGCTTTATAAAGAAGAAGAAAGCACAGATTTAAACTATATCTTTATGTCGCGTATCGTGAGGGGGGCTTAATATGATTTGGCATATTTATAAAAAAGAGTTAATTGATTGTTTGCGAGATCGAAAGACGATTATCTTTAGTGTGTTGATTCCTATTTTATTAAATGTAGGGATGCTGTTTTTTGTAGATAGAATGATGTCTAGTAATCAACCTGATGGTATGTCCATAGCTGTTGAGAAAGGCTCAGATACAAGTGTAGTGGAATGGTTAAAGAAAGATAGAAACCTTCAAGTTGTGGAAAGCGAAGATCCACTTCAAACAGTGGAAAAAGGCAAAGCATCAGTAGCTTTAAAAGTTGATAAGGAATTTTCTGATAAAATTCTCCATATGCAATCGCCGGACGTAATGATTTATACAAGTCCAGATAGCGTAGAATCTTCACGTACAACAGAGTACGTTACAGCTATATTAAATAAACAGAGGGACGGCATTATAAAAGAACGTTTAACACAATTAAATATTAATGATCAAACGATTCAACCCTTCTATGTCAAGGAACAAAGCCTTTCAAATAAAGATAATAGTTCATTAATTATGGTGGCAATTTATGCTCCTATGATTATTGCTATAGGGGTGTTAGGTGGTATTGTACCTTCCGCTAATGATATTTTCGCAGGAGAAAAAGAGCGAAAAACGATGGAAGCTCTACTCATGGCTCCTATTAAAAGACTACATTTACTAATAGGGAAGTGGTTTACTATTTCTACATTTGGGGTCTTAAGCGGAGTGCTTTCTACTATTTCATTTGTGCTTTTTGTACGCTACTTTACTGTGACGTTAAATGATGCCTTGAATCTAAATAATCATCTCATTGCTTTTAGCGCTTCATTACTAGTGGCTATCACTTTGTTTGCCTTATTAGCAGGGCTAATTCTTTGTATCTTCAGTCTCTTAGCAAGTTCGGTTAAAGAAGCGCAAAGCTATACATCGCAAATTGTTACAGTAGCGATACTGCCATGCTTTTTACTGATGGGAAAATCCGTAAACGAGCTGCAGTCCAATGTCTTTTTAATTCCTATTTATAACGTATTTGCACTTATGAAACAGCTTCTCTACGGTGTCTATGACATGCAGAGTCTTGCCTATACAATAGGAAGCTTATCGGTTTGTACGGTTGTTTTATTTGCGGTTGGTTATACGATGTTTACCAAAAGCCGCTGGGTGCTTGGTAAAGGTTAAGAGACTGGACAAAAGTATGTTAGTTGAAGGAAGATTCGAACGAGTAATCGTTCGGATTTTTTATGGGAATGGTAAACGTATGTTTCAAGTATGTAGTTAGCTGCTTCTAGCTGTTGATTGGAGGGAAAGGCGGAGACTCCTGCAGGAAAAGCGGAACAGGTG
>NZ_JBFULJ010000282.1:0-4464 GCF_056400385.1 Priestia sp. P5_B4 | reverse complement strand
CCTTGCGGCAGTAGGGTTCAGCTAAGGATTCTTTTGCTTGGGTATGCATCTTTTTATACATCGTTGAGATGACTACGTTCTTTGGATAGTTGAAAGAAACGAGAATGTATAAAAAGAGCTCCTTTTATACATATGCTAACTCTCTAAAATGTAGTATTTCTGGAAAATATATATTATAATGTGTTTGCACATGCATTTTATAGTGAAAAGCCCCCTGTCCTGCAAATACTGGGTGGCTTTTTATTTTGTATACATGTAGTACATTTTATATTTATAAACTCACTTGATGAGCATGTAATGTCTTTATCCACACAAGAGAGGATGCAAGTGCCAATTCCTTTTCTAGGAAGTTATAGAGGAGTGCTTCTCTTGAAACATTTCTATAAATTTAATAAGGGGTGTAGAGAAGGTAGTATCAGCCCGGTAAATAAAAAGTGTATCAACTAATGAAAATTTTTCAGGAATAGGATAATAGGTAACCTCTTCCAGATGACTGTATCTTTGTACAATAGACAGGGGAAGTAAAGTAACTCCCAATCCAGCTGCTATACATCCCATAAGCGCATCCAAGGAACCAAACTCCATAACTTTAGAAGGCCTTACACCTTCCTCACGTAACCAATGTTCAAACTTCTCACGATAAAAACAACCTTTGTGTAAGACTAAAAGTGTTAAATTACCAACCCTTTCTGATCCTAAGAATCGAGAGAGTAACAAATTTCCTACTAACACTAACTCTTCTTTGAAAACCTTTTTTACAATGAGATCAGGATGAGATAAAGGTCCAGAGACAAACGCACCATCCAATTTATAATTTAATACTTCTTCAATATGCTGACTAGTAGGTCCCGTCTTTAAGTTTAAATCCACTTGAGGATAAGCAGAATGATAGCTAGAAAGAAATGCAGGTAAATGAACGGCAGCTGTTGTCTCCATTGACCCAATTCCTAACGGCCCCTGAGGCTCTTCTTCATCCCTCATTATTTGTTTCGTTTCGTCTAGAAGGCGAAAAATCTTATCAGCATAGGTTACTAATAATTCCCCTTTTGCTGTTAGTGTAATTCCTTTATTATGTCGATAAAACAAGACAGTTTGTAGGCTATTTTCTAACTGCTGCATCCGAGTCGTAATATTGGACTGTGCATAATTTAGCTCTTTTGCAGCCTTTGAAATACTTCCATACTTAGCAACTGCCTTAAAAATACGCAATGATTGAATATCCATGTTTCTTCACACCTAATTTCTATTTGCCATCTGTTAAAGTGATGGCAAATATCTTTATTTCGAATTATACCATATGGAGAAAAAAGCATATGATAAATATGGAGCAACTTTTGTAAGGAGTGAAGAAATGGATAAAAAAAATCTCTCATTTTTAATAGGAGGATTACTTGCAATGGCCATTGCGTTAGGGATCGGAAGATTTTCTTACACGCCTATCCTACCTCTTATGCAACAGAAATTTGATTTTCCGGAAACTATTGCTGGTTATCTCGCTTCAGCTAATTATGCAGGCTATCTAATTGGAGCTATTTTAACGGGACTATTTTCCATGAAGGGGAGAACGGTTCCTATCTTAAGGATAAGCTTAATTATTGGTGTTGCGACTACATGCTTGATGAGTTTTACGACCTCTTATACACTTTGGGCAATATTGAGATTTTCATCTGGAGTGTGTAGTGCCATTGTTTTTGTATTGGCCTCAAGCATAGTTTTAGGAAAGCTTAGAGAAATAGGTAGGACGAATTGGTCTGGTTTCTTTTATATGGGACCTGGCTGTGGGATTTTCCTAACCGGTATTTCCATTCCTTTTTTCTATCATAATTGGGGCTGGAAAGGAGCCTGGATTGGTTTAGGCGGGTTAAGCTTACTTTTGTTAATTGTTATCTTTCTAACTTTTAAAGAACTTCCTGTCTTCCTACATAACAAAAAAGGAGACGAAGCTCACCAAAGTACAGCTCCTCCAAGAAAATGGTTACCTTTCTTGATAGTAGCCAATGGCTGCGAAGGGTTAGGATATATTGTAACGGGTACATTCATTGTCTCTATCGCCCAAAAAACACCTTCTTTTCATTTCGACCCTTCTGTAATTTGGACAGTAGTAGGTATAACAGCCATTCCTTCTTGTCTATTATGGTCAGCGTGTTCTAAAAGATGGGGATTTATCAAATCGTTAATCCTAGCTATGTTCATACAAGCTGTTGGTGTAAGCATTCCTGTATGGTCATCCTCATCGTTTAGTTTGTTTGCGAGTGCTGCTATCTTTGGAGCTACCTTCATGGGGATTACCTCTCTTGGAGCTACGCTACTAGGACAAATGGTACCAAAAAACAATAGCCGGATAATGGGATATTTCACAGCTGCTTACGCAGTTGGACAAATGATTGGTCCCACTCTTGCTGGAGTGCTTTCAGAAGCTACAAATAATTATAATACCTCTTTATTAGGAGCAGCAGCAATTGTCTTAATAGGGTCTATGTTACTTATGTCAGGGTTAAAGTATGAAAATAAAAAAGTATTAACTACCAAGTCCCATCGCTTATTTAAATCTTAATACAACCCGTGTAGTTTACTTTATAATCTGGGGGAGAAAAAAGTGAATTTATATAATCGTGTTTGTGAAGTTTTAGATATTAAGGTACCCATTATACAGGCTGGTATGGCGGGAGACAAAATTACAACGGTAGATCTTATTGTAAACGTATGTGAAGCAGGTGGTCTTGGAACCTTAGGCGCTGCTTATATGCATCCAGAGGATATTCGGCAAACTGTGAGAGAGATTCGAAAATATACAAACAGGACATTTGCTGTCAATCTTTTCACTACTGAAATGGCAGATAATACAGTTAGGATAGAAGAGGTTCAACAGGTATTAGACACGATACGAGGCGTTTTATATATTAAGCGCGGTGATCAAGAGGTCAAAACTAAAAATTTGTTTAAAGCGCAATTTAAAGTATTAGTGGAAGAACAAGTTCCTGTAGTAAGCACGGCTTTTGGAATTCTTCCACCTTATGCAATGAAAATAGCAAAAGAAAACGATATGAAGGTTATTACAATGGTTACAACTGTTAGAGAAGCGCTAACAGCACAAGAACAGGGTACAGATGTGATTGTAGCGCAAGGAAGTGAAGCAGGTGGTCATCGGGGAACATTCGATGTAAATGAATGCCCCAATGGAGCGAATATTGGGCTCTTCTCACTTGTACCTCAAGTAGTAGATCAGGTGGATGTTCCTGTCATAGCTACTGGCGGAATTATGGATGGAAGGGGACTAATCGCAGCTTTAGCTTTAGGCGCCAGTGGTGTCCAAATGGGAACTGCATTTTTAGCAACACAAGAATCCGGGGCGCATCCTTGTTATAAAGAAGCTCTTCATGAAAGTAATGAAGAAAGCACAGTTCTTACTAGACATTTTTCAGGTCGTCCGGCAAGAGGAATAGCAAATACTTTTATTAAGGAGTTCGACAATTCTAAGATTCAGCCTTTATGTTTCCCTACACAAAATACCATTACTGGAGAGATTCGAAAAGCTGCAGCTAAGCAAGGTAATAAAGAGTATATGTCTTTGTGGTGTGGTCAAAGTACAAGGCTATTAAAGAAGGATAAAACAGCAGATGAGATAGTCACTGATACCATACAAYAAGCAAAAAGTATTCTACAAACGTTCAATTACAGTTAAAACAGCAAATAAGTCTCTTTCTAAACGGATCACTTATTGAATCTATATAATTGGGGTTTTCCTATTTAATCATTAATCTTAAAGATGAAAAATGTAAAATATTTTATTGCCACAGCATTAAATTGAATTTCATCGTTTTGATTCAATATCAAGTGAAACAACCACACTATAGCTTGTAAGAAATAAATGAAAATGTGAAATGTCCCTCTTCAACAGGAGGGGCATTTTATTTTATTAAACTCTTTAAGTAAAACAAAGATTTATTCTAAAGACACAGACTTTTTTAAATTATACACTGTTCATTAAAGTATACGTTTGCGAACTTTTGTTTTGTATGGCCAATCTATCATTTTTATTGTTCGTTTAAGTTGAAAAATAAATTGCGAACGTCTTTTTAAACACACACACTTTTACGAGCATTTTTGAATTGAATAATAGGGAGAGACTCATACAGGAGGACTGAAAAGGGGGAGAACAAATCAGCATCTCTGAATTATTTATATTTACATCTTACACAAACCTGAAGAAGAGCGTGTATCAAGGTTTGTGAACGTTCTTTTGAATAAAAATCACTCTGTTTAAACCTGTGTGCAACATTATTTCTTATATTTTCTGAGGAGGTATCATTATTTAGTAGATGTTCTAAATAATTTGCTAAATCTTCAGTGATAACCTGTCGCACCTTTGTATTGTTCAATAGGTTAGTTAAGTTTACTGTAGTATGAACTAAAGTATCGGTGTTTTTAGTTAGTATGTTTGTTCCTTCAATTGCTGAATACAAA
>NZ_JBFULJ010000281.1:0-4473 GCF_056400385.1 Priestia sp. P5_B4 | reverse complement strand
ATATTATCACTCACCAGGAACTGGACAAACTAACTAAAACAAATTATCACGTTTTTTATCATTTTCTCATGGATAAGCTAATTGAAGAAGAGTTTAGTAAGGATAGAGATAGAGTGGTACAAACATAAGTGCTTCAACAAAGAAARAAGCGCAAGATCTAAAGCAAAGATCTCATATTTCAAATCTATTTCTAATAAGGTTCCTTACATATTAGACATATATAATATGTAAGGACTCTCTTATTCAACAAACGCCCCCTATAGTTTAAATGTACTTCTTCACACTCTATCATTTAAAAAGTCATTTTATCGCAGGAAGCCTGCCAGTATTGTTACAAAAAAAGCCCTCTCCTCGTTTCAGAAAACGAACTTATATTCAGTGAATTTTACAAGCTACTTCCAAGTCTGATCCAGTTTATCTGAATAAAAATGTAAGGCTTTTTTATAACTTAGTATTTCATTGTCATTTGTCGTATTTAGTAAGCACTTCAATAACAGTTCCATCGCTTGACTATGTTCTTTTAAATTGTATAAGGTCATAGAATAAAACACTTTAATTACATGATTATCTGGGAATAATTCCATTCCCTTTAAAAATATATCTTTTGACTTTTCATATTCCCCCAAGGCTCTATATGTGCTGCCCAATCCCAATATTGCCCCTTCCATATCCTTCGAAGGTAATCCTATCTTTATGGCATTTTCGTAAAAGGGTACTGCCTTTTCTTCTTCTCCTAATATGTCAAAGCTCCAAGCACATTGATAGTTATATAAAGCATCGTCTGGAAATTCCTTAACTAATTCACTTAGCAATTCGTTAGATTCTTTGTGATTTCCATTCTTTCGTAATGCTAATGCTTTATCTAGTTTGTGATTCAACTTAAATCTCCAACCCTTCTTTTTCCCACTACTTTTTTATCTCTTAACATCCTTCCATATCCAGAAATTCAGCTTATTCGTACACTTTATCCAGATCTATTTCTTGTTTTAACTATCCTTAATGAATGTTTAATCTTTAAAGACTAACCCATTGGCCTGCAAAGCTGTTCTAAGTTTAGGTAAAGAAGCCGGCCCCATACCATGAAATTGTAATATCTCTTTTTCACTAAATGTTGATAGCTGCTGCAAAGAAGTTATCCCGTTGCTTTCCAATGCTCGTCTTGCTGGTGCTGATAGCATGGAAAGAAATCCCTCTTCAGGTTTGCGTTCTTGCTCACAGGTTGGGCAGGTCGGACAGCTACTGCTTTTATAATATTTATGTCCTTTATGACAGATTCTTAGATTTCCCTTTTGGATGTTCATTTTTAATCTCTCCTTTTCTCAAGAGTTTTTTAGCTTTTATCCCCTGCCACTTCTTCAATGGATGGTTTATGAAGGAACAAAACATCATGCGTATAGTAAGCTAATTATCATTAAATACTTGTGAGTCTCGTTTCAGGTAGTGCAGCTCCATTACAAATTATGCTAACACCTTACATGTTTGCGTTTGAACCCAAGCCGTCCTCTATCTATATCCTTTTGAATGTTTTCGGAAGCAAGAAGAATACTACTTTTTTTCTTATCCTTCTTAACTTCGACTGGACCTACTGCCTTTGCAGTTTCAAGCGCCTTCTCATGAAGTGGCAAATATGAAATACCCACTGTATAGATAAAATTATTCATAGCCGATTTCGTCCGATTTGGAGAATCGTGAATCGTATTTTCCACTTGATTAAGCATATCGACAATCTTGTTTGTGCTAAATTCATCGTCAGGACGATTACCCAAAAGCCAGCAGTAACAACTCCAACCTGCCGATATTTTAAGTTCTTCATCACTTGCCACCCATTCATCAGCAACAACTTGCGCAAAATCGGTTTCTGACAAAGTTACTGCAACTACATAATCGGATAGCATGTAAAAATACGCTTTATCGATCCAACGCTTAAAATCCTCCGCAGTCATCTCTGTTGGGTCTGCAATGATACCAGCAAAATACATAGCGTCATAATTGCCAGACGCATAAAGCTGCTCGGCTAAAGCCTGATTTTTCTTGATTTTCTTTGCAATCGGCTTCATTTTTCCTGTTGCCACTCCAAAAAGTGGATCGTGTGCACCATTGTTTATGTAAGTCTTTTTAATTCGTTCCGTACCAAGCGCTTCAAGTTCTTTCATAACCATTTCAAAGTCCACCGTTCTGTACCCTCCTTCTTCTCCGCTCATAATCTGCTTTTTATTTCCGCCAAAAAGTTGAACAGTCTTTCTTATCTAAAATATTAAACTCAATTATTTTTTTAAGTAATTCATAGTTTACTGGCTCAGTCCATAGAATTCGAAACAAGCCTTTGGTAGCGCTGTATCCAGCCTGAGCAATGTCATTATTAAAGTGCACGATGCCTGTTTCTTCAGGTGAAACGCTCAAATGATGTTTCGCTGAGGCAAAGCCGATGATGAATGTTCCACGATCAGTAAACATTGGCGTATTCCATTTGATTTGTGGTTCCAAATTCGGGAAAGTATTAGCAATCCAAGCCAAAACCTCCTCTGTTCGGTCACGGTGGTCAGGGCTATCTATACGCGCTAAATATTCTGCAAAAACTTCCATAGCATTTTCTCCTCAAATAAAAATTTTTTTAATTTACTCTACTTTTATACAAATGGAACACCAGTCAGTTCACTTAACCTTGTTTCACTTTTGACTCAAATACATTAAC
This sequence comes from Priestia sp. P5_B4, assembly GCF_056400385.1. Lineage (NCBI taxonomy): Bacteria > Bacillati > Bacillota > Bacilli > Caryophanales > Bacillaceae > Priestia > Priestia sp. P5_B4. The sequence continues at coordinate 1,781 of NZ_JBFULJ010000281.1, read as the reverse complement.
AATTTATATTGGCCATGTTTTAAATAAAATGTACTAATCATTTAATCCTTTTCCATTAAGAATGTTCGGAATGCATTTTTCAATCCTTGATTCTCGAGTCTTAGATTGCTTGGCCGCAGAAAAATGAAGAATATATGCTCTTTGCCGTCCTGGAGTCAATGTAGTAAAAGCATTCTTTAGAGCAGGTATTTCATCAAATTTATGCTGTAGCTCATCAGGAATAATGAGTTCTTCAGGCTTTTTAACTTGGACTTTTAATCCGGCTTTTTCCACCTCGATGGCCTCATCAATATAAGCTTTCAAGATGGCTTCCTTTTCAGCTATTTCTTGCACATTGGTAAACCGAATTTGTCGCGCGCCTTGTACATTCTCCGTTTGTTGAATTAGAATACCATGAGAATCTTGTAACAGAGAACCTTTAGGGAACAGCAGCGCACAGTATTCTTTAAATCCATGTATTAAAACAATGTTTTTCTTCTCAAACGTGTAACAAGGGTTCATCCATTTAAAATCTTCGGTCAACTCACAGTCAAGAACAATCTTTCTCAACGTCTCATATTCTTCTTTCCACTTTTTAGCTTTAGTTAAAAATTCATTAACCTTAGGATTCATTTTGCTATTTGTCATTAAAGAACACTCCCATTCAATTTTTAAATCTGTCGCTCTAGCAGCCATACAGTCAGCCTTCAATTCATTTAATGGTGTTACTATTCTTCAAATGTAGGAAATGCCCTTCTACAATTGACTTGATAGTTATTAAAATTATAAACATTTTAACTTTATAAGAAAGAGGCTTTCGTTTATTTATCAAGCGTTACCCTTTCACCAGTCTCTGCAGATATTCGAACCGCATCCAATAGTTGATGAAGTTTAACAGCATCGTGGAAGTTTGGAATTTGACTTTTGTGTTCAAATATATCTTTTGCTAACACCTGATAAGCCTTTTCAACGTAATCTTTTGGATGATTATCTTTTGCTGAAGATACGTTTATCTCTTCAACATACACACTTTCAGTACTTAATAAATAAGTAGGATACTTAACCTTCTCTACTTTGAGATTACCAAATTGTACGTGACCGGATGAAGAATTCTGAGTTAAGCGAAAAACACCTTTTTCTCCTCTAATCTCTAATTGAAAAGCAGGATAAACTCCGCCTTGAATATGAACAGACGCTGAAATATCGCCGTTGAGTGTTCCCTGTATTAAGATTTGGTCCGCTGTATCCTTTGGCACCGTAACTTCTGTTCCTTGTATGAGAGCTTCTGTATAATGCGTATTCATTATCGACGATAACTCTTTAAAATCACCTAAGATGTAGCACAGAACATCAAGCGAGTGTCCACCGTTGATTGTAAGAAGGTTCGCTCCATTTTCTTTTTTTAAGATATAGCTGTTTGCCTCATCTGTTATTCCACCCTTTCCTTGTGTCGCTACCTGCATGGTACAGGAAATAATTCTTCCAATTTCCCCTTGGTTAATAGCCTGCTTTACATAATTCACCTCGGGAGATTGTCTTGCTTGTAACCCAATCGCATGGTGAATGTCCGCCTTATCCGCTAACTTTGCCAGTTTAATTGCCTGCTTAGTATCTACACCTAAAGGCCACTCGCAATAAATATGTTTCTTTTCCTCTATGGCAGCAATTGAAGCTTCGTAATGAAACGGAACTTTTACACTAACTACTACTAAATCAACATCTTTAGATTGCGCTAATTCCTTATAGTCTGTAAAGCTATGGGAAGCATCAAGTACCCTCGCACTTTCCTTGGCGGTTTCTGC
>NZ_JBFULJ010000280.1:0-4483 GCF_056400385.1 Priestia sp. P5_B4 | reverse complement strand
GTTGACAACTCGCTTTTGTTTTATAAGGAGGAAAAAGATGAAAAAGAAAGTAATTGTTGTAGGCGCAGGTTTAGGTGGTCTGTCAGCTGCTATTCGTCTGTCAGCTGATGGATATGATGTAACAATCGTTGAAAAAAGCGAGCGAATTGGCGGTAAGTTAAATATTCGCAGCGGCAAAGGATTTTCTTTCGATACGGGACCTTCTATTTTAACAATGCCGTGGGTGCTAGAGCAACTGTTTGACAGTGCAGGCCGCAATATCCACGCCTACTTAACAATAGAACGAATTGAGCCTCAGTGGAGAACTTTTTTCCAAGATGGAACACAAATTGATTTGACCAGTGACCTTCCTCGCATGCTTCAGCAGCTTCAAGAACTTGCTCCAGAAGACATTGAAGGTTTTTTTGACTATTTATCTTATGCAAATAAAATGTATGAATCGAACTTAAAAAGTTTTTATAAAAAAAGTTTATCTGGACTTCACGATTTACGAACGATGCACACGGTAAAAGAACTGCTTCAAATGGATCCAATGAGGTCTATGGATGCTACTACACGCAAATATTTTTCAAACAAACATTTGCGTCAATTGTTTAATTTTTTAATTATGTACATCGGTTCTTCTCCTTATCATGCACCGGCTGTATTAACACAGCTTGCTCACGTTCAGCTAGGATTAGGTATTTATTACGTAAAAGGCGGAATGTATAAAATTGCTGAAGCGATGGATAAGCTCCTTCAAGAACTTAGCGTCACTGTGCATCTAAATACGCCGGTAAAAGAAATCACAACAAGCGGAGCAAAGGCAACTGGAATTACACTAGAAAATGGCGAGAATCTATCAGCAGATATTGTGGTATCTAATCTAGAAGCAATTCCAACTTACCGCTATTTATTAAAAAATCATGCGCAAGCAGCTAAGCAAACTCAGCAGCTTGCAAAATTTGAACCTACTGTTTCTGGCCTTGTTCTTTTATTAGGGGTTAACAAACAGTACAATCAGCTTCAACATCATAATTTCTTCTTCTCAAAGGATCAGAAAGAAGAGTTTGATACAATCTTTAACAAAGGTCAAGTAGCCATGGATCCGACAATTTACATTGGCGTATCGTCTAAATCAGACCCTACGCAAGCTCCTGAAGGAAAAGAAAACCTGTTCGTTCTTACTCATGTACCTCCTTTAAAAGAAGGCGACGACTGGGCTGCATTAAAAGACCGCTACCGTGATGTCGTATTGAAAAAGCTTGAGGCAATGGGATTAGAAGACTTACGTTCAAGCATTGAGTTTGAATATACGTTTACTCCTAACGATATCCAGGAGCTTTACGGTGCTAACGGCGGGTCCATTTATGGCGTAGCAACTGACCGTAAGAAAAATGGAGGTTTTAAAATTCCGGCAAGAAGTCAGCTTCTTTCTAACCTTTATTTTGTAGGCGGCTCTACACACCCTGGAGGCGGCGTGCCAATGGTGACATTATCTGGTCAGCTTACAGCGGACGCAATTAATGAAGATTTTCAGATTCCTCCTATGCAAAAAGATATTGGATAATGAAAAAGTGCAGGAAATTCCTGCACTTTTTTTAAAAGTTCATTTTTGACTGTCCACCGTCTACGTTTAACGTCKCACCAACTATCCATGAAGCTTTAGAAGATGCTAAAAAGGCAACGGCGTTTGCCACTTCTTCCGGCTCTCCAAAGCGCCCTGCTGGTATTTCGTTTTCAACAAATTGCTTAATCTTTTCCGGATTTTCATCCATTCTTTTTTTCCAATTACCCGTTTCATGCAAAATGCTTCCCGGCGCTACTCCATTTACACGAATTCCTTTAGAAATCATTTCATCTGCAAACGACTTTGTAAAGCTGATAAGTGCTGATTTTGCGTTATTGTACGTGACTTTCCCTCCACTTTCCCTTCCGAAAATAGACGTAACATTAACGATTGCCGCATCTTTTGTCATACGTGTCGCTGCTRGCTTGCTCAAGTGGACAGCTGAAAAGTAGTTAAGCTCCATTGCTTCTTTGAAAAGGGATAAATCTGTTTCCATCGCGGTGCTTCCATTACTTCCTCCAGCGTTATTAATTAAAATATCAATGCTTCCGAAGTCATTAATGAACTTCTCAATTAATGCAACTCTGTCTGATTCGTTTGTTAGGTCTGCTGTATATGTACGCACGTTTTCTAATTCTGACTGTGCATCCTGTAACGCTTCCTCTCCTCTTGCCGCAATTCCAACGTTTGCTCCTTCTTGAATAAACAAAGTAGCAATAGCCTTCCCAATTCCTTTTGACCCGCCGGTAATAAGTACATTTTTACTTTGCAACYGTAAATCCACACGTATCCCTCCACGTTAAATGATAATTACTATACTTTCTATCATAGCTCACTGCATGTCAAAATTAAAATCATATACTGTTTTACCTTTTTACTCCTTTTAAATCACCGCGTTTTATGGATACATTCTTTGAATTTATTGTCAGAACTCTTAGCAAAAACAAGCCACGGCGTGATATAATGCTTTTTGGTGTAAATGTTTTCAAATTGGGGGTTTTTTAATGCAACAAACGTTTTCAACGTCTCAAAAAGTTAAGCAGTTCGTTTTTATTTTATTTCCGATATTGGTCACCCAGTTTGGAATGTTTTCAATGACTTTTTTTGATACGATGATGTCAGGAAGGGTAAGTGCAGATGACTTGGCAGGGGTAGCAATTGGTTCAAGCTTATGGGTACCTGTTTTTACAGGGCTAAGCGGAATTTTAATGTCTATTACGCCAATTGTTGCACAGCTTGTCGGAGCTAATCAAAAGAAAAAAGTTCCGTTCTCCGTCATTCAAGGGCTTTATGTTTCCATTTTAATGGCCGTTGTTATTATTTTAATCGGCTTTTTTGTTGTTGATCCTATTTTAAAAGGGATGAATTTAGAAGCAAACGTAATGCGCATTGCCAAACAGTATTTAATTGCTTTATCTTTTGGTATTATTCCGCTTTTTATTTATACGGTTTTGCGAAACTTCATTGATGCTTTAGGGCAAACTCGTACGTCTATGCTTATCACCATTTTAGGGCTTCCCGTTAATGTAGCTTTAAACTATGTATTAATCTTCGGTAAGCTGGGCTTCCCCCACTTGGGTGGAGTAGGCTCTGGTTATGCAACTGCCGTTACGTATTGGTGCATACTCATTGTATCCATTGTAATTATTCATAAAAAAGAACCTTTTTCTAACTTCGATTTATTTAAAAAATTTCATCGTATCTCTTTTTCTACTTGGAAAGAAATATTAAAAATTGGTTTACCTATCGGTTTTTCGGTCTTTTTTGAAACAAGTATTTTTTCAGCCGTCACGCTGTTTATGAGCTCGTATAATACCATTACGATCGCTTCTCACCAAGCAGCTATTAATTTTGCCTCATTTCTCTATATGATTCCGCTGAGTATTTCTATGGCTTTAACGATTGTTGTGGGATTTGAAGCGGGTGCTAAGCGTCATCAAGATGCACGAAGCTATAGCAGGATCGGTGTAACTATCGCTGTTGGCATGGCTTTTGTTTGCGCAGGTCTTTTATTTACTCTTCGAGAATCAGTAGCTTCTTTGTATACAAAAGATGCAGAGGTACTCGCATTAACTTCTCATTTTTTGATTTATGCAATTTTCTTTCAGCTTTCTGATGCTCTTCAAGCTCCTATTCAAGGCGCTCTGCGAGGATATAAAGATGTAAATGTTACCTTTTTAATGTCCTTGGTATCTTATTGGTTAATTGGTCTACCTTTAGGCATTGTTTTAGCAAAATACACCGATTTGCAGGCGTTTGGCTATTGGATTGGACTAATTGCGGGGCTTGCTGCAGGCGCAACAGGACTTGCGTATCGTTTGATAAAAATACAAAAAAAACAGCTGCTAGAGGAGAATAAATCTTCTCGAACGGCTTAAACAAAAAAAGAACGTTCTCAAAAGAACGTTCTTTTTTTGTTTAAAGATGGATTGATACTCTTCCTTATACTAAGGCCTAAAATTTCTTATTTATTTAAGGTACGCTCTAACTCTTGTAAAAGCTGTTCCGCACCTTTTTTACTTAACACAACGTTTCCATTCCCAAAGGTTAAGTTTTCACGCGTAATTTCCCCAGTTACTAAGCAAGCACCATACGGGCTATACTTTTGTAAAATAATAATATCTTCATCAACATATATTTCTACTGGATCACCTGTGTTGATATTTAAAATGCGGCGCAATTCAATAGGAATTACTACGCGACCCAATTCATCTACTTTTCTTACAATTCCTGTAGACTTCATAAAATCCATTCCTTTCATARTAAACAAATAATATCTTCTCGATACAAATCTAGTCAAATTCGTCAGAGTTGCTAAAACCAAAATGCTTGAATGATGGTCTGATAACGGTTTATAAGTTCTTAAAATATGGCAAATAACGCATTAAATAGATTTATATACACTTTGTATCATATCAATTCGTACACTATTTA
>NZ_JBFULJ010000279.1:0-4539 GCF_056400385.1 Priestia sp. P5_B4 | reverse complement strand
GTTTTCCACTTTCCATCTCTTGTTTTACCGCTATTTCCGGTACAAGAGCAATACCTAAATTATCCGCTACGCACTGTTTAATCGCTTCAAGACTGCTAAACAGAGACCATTATTTTAACTGAGAGCGGCTGCCCTTATCGCACGCTTTTAGAAGAGATGATGCGCAGCAGCGGTATTCATATGCAATCGGTCATCTCGTTTAGCAGTCTTGAAGCGATTAAACAGTGCGTAGCGGATAATTTAGGTATTGCTCTTGTACCGGAAATAGCGGTAAAACAAGAGATGGAAAGTGGAAAACTGATTCAAGTCCCGTTTGACCACGAAGAATTTTATCTTTATTCACAGCTCATATTCAAAAAGAAAAAATGGCTGACGGCACCTATTCAACAATTTATTTCACTTGTTCAAGAAGGTTATCAAAAATATTGATAATAGATATAGAGAATCTTCAATAATGATGAAGTTGTTTTCGTGCTACACTTTTTATAAAACATGAAACTAGAGGTGTAGAACATGAATATATTTTTGCAGCACAATCCTACAAAATTATACTTTGGAAAAAATCAAATTACGAAGCTATCGCAAGAGCTTGCTTCTTATCATAAACAAGTAAACGTTCTGTTAGTATACGGAGGAGGAAGTATCAAACGAAATGGCGTATACGACGAAGTGAAAGCTGAACTTCAGTCTATTAACGCGGTTGTTCACGAGCTGTCTGGTGTAGAACCTAATCCTCGTTTGACTACGGTAGCTAAAGGCGTGGACATCTGTAAAAAAGAAAACATTGATTTTCTTTTAGCCGTTGGGGGAGGAAGTGTAATCGATTGTACAAAAGCTATTGCAGCTGGAGCCGTGTATGAAGGAAATACATGGGATTTAATTACACGTAAAAAAGAGATTACAGATGCGCTTCCTTTTGGAACGGTATTAACACTTGCAGCAACTGGGTCTGAAATGAATTCAACTTCTGTTATAACAAATTGGGAAACAAAAGAAAAGCTCGGATGGACGTCTTCTCACGTATTTCCCGTCTTTTCTATTTTAGATCCGGCGTACACATTTTCAGTGCCGCGCGATCAAACCGTCTATGGAATTGTTGACAGTATGTCGCATGCGCTTGAACACTATTTTCATCGCACGGAAAATACGCCGATGATCGACGGCTTTATTGAATCTTTACTAAGAACGGCTATACAAGAAGGTCCTAAGCTTCTTAAAGATCTGACTTCTTATAAGTATCGTGAAACGATGATGTATATCAGCACGACGGCGTTTAACGGAAGCTTAGCAAACGGAACGGACGGGGGAGACTGGGCTACTCACCGTATCGAACATGCTCTGTCGGCCGTATATGATATTCCCCACGGAGGCGGTCTTGCTATCTTGTTCCCTAACTGGCTGGAGCACGTCTTAAAAGAAGACCCTTCCCGTGTAAAACAATTGGCTGTAAACGTATTTGGCATTGATCCAGCAGGAAAAAGCGATGAAGAAACAGCAATGGAAGGAGCAAAAGCGCTTCGCACTTTCTGGAATGACTTAGGAGCCCCGAACTGCTTGCGTGACTATGATATTGATGATCGTGAATTTGATGCGATTGTTGAAAAGACCTTTGTAAAACCAGGTGTTGGCACTTATAAAGAGCTTGACTGTGCAAGCGTTCGAGATATTCTAGAAAGATCCAAATAAAAAAAGACGAGCTGCCTGCTCGTCTTTTTTATATGTACTCAATAATCCATTAGAAAATAAAGAAAAAGAAAAAAGCACAGCACAATGCATCCTGCTCCTACCGTTATTTCGGAAAAACCTTGAATAAACGTACTTTTAGGACTGCCTCCATCGTTTTGCAGATGAAATACACGTTTTCTTTTGCGTTCATGTACGATTACCAACGAACCAAAAGCAACCGATAATAAGGTGAAGAGCGGCACCGCGATTAAAAACAGTTTAATAGAATACGCCCAGTACGATAGATACAGCGTATAATACATTGCTCCGGTACTTAAGGCAAAGAGTATTAAAGAAAATAAAAACCACTTCGTAAAACGGTTTTTGCTCATGTATCGTTCACTTCCTTTTATCAAGTGCGTCTTATGATGTAGACAATAAAATACGTCTATCATTTTACCAAAACTTTTTGGTACATTCTATTTTAACGGGAAAATAGGGTTTGTAAGTTTCTTAAAAGTGGTATAGTTCCTAAGAACTATCCATGTATACATACAAAAAACTGATGATAAATGAGGGAGAAGATGAGCTATGGGGTGCGACGCGTGTCTGCCAATTAGGACAGGATATACGGTTTCTTTTCAGAAATAAAGCGATGTGAAGAAATTGGAAAAATACTTTAAAGATATTTCTCAAAGCCAATGGAAGACTCTTGGAGAAGATATGGTCTGGATGAGGGAAGATATCTTTTGGAGTTTTATGGATTATGTTCATCAGCATCTAGACCCTCGGCATGTGTGGGCTGTAGAAGCCAAGCAGCGGAGCCCGTTTGAAAACCTGCGAGGTATGGAGCCAATCACCGTTTTTCAAAAAATGAAAGATGCCTTGTGGATTGATGAGCTGATTGCAGATAAGCGAATTTGCTCATATTATCAGCCGATTGTATCGATTGATCACGAACGCGTGCATATCGTTGGGCACGAAATTTTATCAAGAGGATTAGAAGAAGACGGAAGTATTATACCGCCTTTTAAAATGTTTGAAGCTGCTCAAATAAGAAATAAAACCTTCGCTCTTGACCGAGCCTGCCGCTTAGAAGCTGTAAAAAATGCTAGTATTATTGATCGTCAGCTGATTTTTATTAACTTTATTCCTACAGCAATATATAATCCTGAGCATTGCTTGGCATCTACATTTGCGTTAATTCAAGAATTGAATATAAAACCCGAACAAATAGTGTTTGAAGTGATTGAAACCGAGGATGTTCAAGATATTGAGCATTTAAAAAACATTTTGAATTATTATCGTTCCCACGGATTTAAATATGCTTTAGATGACGTAGGGGTTGGTTATAACACGCTGAAGAGGCTTTTAGAAGTGGAGCCTGACGTGGTGAAGTTAGCATTTGAATTCACAAACGGAGTCAGTAAAAATGAGAAACAGAAAAAAGTGGCCCAAGAGATGTTAGCTATCACCCATAAAATGGGGGCGAAGGCTCTTGCGGAAGGAGTAGAGACAGAAGAAGATTTAAAATGCCTGATAGAGATGGGATATGATTTGTTTCAAGGGTATTATTTTGCAAAGCCTCATCCTACTCCGATAAAAGAGATTCATTCTATTTACGCTTAGCAGCGAAAAGCAGAAGAATAGAAACTTCTGCTTTTTGTATGACTAAAGGTAAGAATATTTAAAAAATAAACAATTCACTTTCATTTTGCTAAACAGTTTACAGGAGAAGGGAAGTGCTATAAGATGATAAATATTAATTCTTAGTATTTCTATCAGAAAAGGAGTGGATGATGTGTCGCAAACGTTGCACTCATCATATAAATCAAAGCCTACTACTGTTGTAACAGAATTAAGTCCTATGCAAAAGCCATTATTTGCAGGAGGGGTTATAGCAGCAGTTATTTTATTTCTTGCGATTGTGCTCACGACTAATTGGACGCAAGGTGTTTTATTTATTATCGGCCTAGCGTTAGGGATGACGCTTCTATACGCACGTTTTGGCTTTACATCAGCATTTCGCCGCCTTGTATCTGTCGGCAATGTTCAAGGCTTGCAAGCGCATATGCTTATGCTTGCAATTGCGTCAACATTGTTTGCTATTATTTTAAGTACAGGCTTTAGCTTTACAGGGGTAACGCCAAAAGGATATGTCTCACCTGTAGGAGTAAGCGTGATAGTTGGTTCGTTTATGTTTGGAATTGGCATGCAGTTAGGAAATGGATGTGCCTCAGGGACGCTGTATTCGTTAGGCGGAGGTTCTTCTTCTATGATTTTAACACTTTTAGCCTTTATTGTAGGTTCTATGTTTGGCGCGTATCATTTGCCATTTTGGCAAAAGCAACCTTCGCTTCCCCCTATCTCATTAGCTGAATCGACAGGTCTTGGTTATTTTGGAGCTTGGATTACACAGCTTATCGCGTTCGCAGCGATTTACTGGATTACGATTCAAATTGCTAAAAAGAAAAATCCGCCTATGATGAAACAGCTTCCTACTACAAARGGGTGGAAAAAGATTATTCGAGGCTCTTGGCCTCTATTCACAGCAGCGATTGTGCTGGCAGTATTAAATGCATTGACGCTTGCTGTAAGAGGAAACCCTTGGGGAATCACTTCTGCTTTTGCATTATGGGGCGGAAAAGCCATGATGGCAGCCGGGATAGATGTATCGAGTTGGGGATTTTTCCAAGGTGCAAATGGAGAAGCGCTAACGCAAAGTGTGTTAGCAGACTCTACCAGCGTGTTAAACTTTGGGATTATACTAGGGGCCTTCATTTCAGCGACGGCGCAAGGGACGTTCAAACCAGGAAAGATTAAGCCCGGAGTTGCGGGAGCAGCTGTTGTTGGCGGCCTTTTAATGGGGTATGG
>NZ_JBFULJ010000278.1:0-4542 GCF_056400385.1 Priestia sp. P5_B4 | reverse complement strand
CTCTAAAAGCCGACATCTATGGTTGTTTTTACTTCCCGGCTTTATCATATATACTGTTTTCTTTGCCTTGCCAACGCTTTCTGCTTTATTTTTAAGCACAACTGATTGGAATGGATTGTCTTCTCAGTTCTCATTTGTAGGGCTTCAAAACTTCAAAGAAATTTTAACAAACGATGCTATTTTTACACAGTCTCTTACAAACAACTTAAAGTTCACAATTGGCGTGCTGATCTTTCAAACGTTATTGAGCTTGGGATTTGCACTTTTACTTTATAAAAATTCTGCATGGAATACATTTTATCGCTCACTCTTTTTTGTACCGACGATTATTTCGTCCGTGTCGATTGCCTTCACGTGGAACTTTATGTATGACCCCAACATTGGAGGAGTTAACCTATTTTTAAGTAAAATAGGCCTTGAGCATTGGACCCAGTCTTGGATTGGAAATGGACATATCGCAATTTACAGCTTGGCTTTTGTACAATTTTGGGCACATACTGGTCAAATGCTTATTATTTTTGTAGCTGGAATTCAAGCTATTTCCAGTGAGTTATATGAAGCTGCTAGTATTGATGGAGCAACACGATGGCAAAAATTCAAGCGCATTACGTGGCCTCTGTTAGCTCCAGCTACGACAATGGTTGTAGCTTATACGACCATACAAAGTTTTAAAGCATTTGATTTAATCATTGCAATGACAAATGGAGGTCCCTCCAACTCAACTGAAATTCTTTCGACACTTCTTTATCACGAAGCTTTTATTAATTTTCGTTTCGGCTATGCCTCTGCCATTTCAGTTGTATTTATGATTGTAATTGCTCTTTTAACGTTTCTTCAATTTCACGTACTTCGTTTGACCAAAATGTAAAAGGAGATTCTTTTATGAAACAAAACCCATTCAGACAACTGATTTTAGGGATATACGGTTTGATCATTCTGTTGCCCTTAAGCTTGGTTTTATTAACAACCTTTAAAACAACGCCTGAACTTTACAGCAACCCAATCGGATTACCAGCAGGCTGGAATATTGAAAATTATAAACAGCTGCTCGTCAATGAACCCATCTTTGGCTATATTAAAAACAGCGTGATTGTTACCGTCTTTAGCACGTTTTTTATTCTATGGTTTTCAAGCATGATTGCTTATGCTATTATTCAGCTACCTCAAAAGCTTGGATGGATTGTATACGGCTTTTTTGTTTGCGGAATGATTGTCCCTACTCAAGTCAATATGATTCCTGTCTTTTTGCTGATGAATAAGCTTGGACTCGTCAATACGCTAACAGGAGTCATTATCGTCTCTATAAGTTTTTTGCTTCCCATCGGTGTGTTTATTATCACGGGGTTTATGAAAACTTTGCCAAGGGAACTATTCGAAGCTGCTCGCATGGACGGAGCGTCAGAGTGGAAAATATATTCAAAAATCGCTCTTCGACTCTCAATACCATCAATGGCTACAGTAGGAATTTTTTCGTTTGTGATTGTGTGGAATGATCTGTTATTCCCTTTGCTGTTGTTAAAATCTAAAGAAGTAAAAACGCTGCCTATTGCACTATTGGACTTTCAAGGGGAATTTCTGACTAATTACCCTATGCTGTTTTCAGCAGTCGTTCTTTCTTCTATCCCATTATTGATTGCGTACGTGTTCTTGCAAAAGCATTTCATTTCAGGAATGACATCTGGGGCATTAAAATAGCAGGCAAGAAAATCACGTTTCCCTGCCTGTCCCTTTATTCGATAGGATTATTTTTTAAAGCACGCTGAGGTTTCGGTTTCTCTACTACTAGATGTTGGTAAACGTACATTAAAGCAGCTTTCAACAGAAAGATACCTAGCAAATGGTACTCTTTAAATGTGCCTACCCTAAAAAGCTTTGCACGGCTCATAGCTCGTTGAAAAGGATAAACAAAAAATGTATCTACGATTGCATTTAATAACATATACCTTCCAAAATGGCCATATGTGAACTTTTTAATCCATAAAGAACCTGCTAAAAATAGACCTAAAAGAAAAGCAGCTTCAACTGTTAGATATGGACGAGGAGGATTAGGGAATATCCACCACTTCTTTTTTTCAGCAATATAGCTTTCAACCATAATTAAAAAGGAAATAAACATAGTAGATGATAAATAGCGCTTAATATGCTGTCGTCCTATAAAAGGGATGGTTAACCATGAAAGAAGCATCAGCCCCCCCAAAAATCCGTGCTAATCGATTTTTTCTCATTTTATCACCTCTTAGGTTTTAGTATGAGATTTCCCTTTCGTAAATATGTTAGAAATAAGCTAATCATTTCTCGTTTTAGGCCTGCTATTGAAAAGAAATGAATACATATATTGCCCTGCTACTCGCTCATACTATAAAAAACATAATGGGGTGAGTATATGCATGATTATTATGACGGACTATATAAATACCTGCTTAATGCTACATTTTGGTTTATTTTATTAATTGTCGTGCTCGGTATAGGCATGTTTGGAATGCTAGCTTATCGAGGTTTGAAAAAGAAATAACGTACAAAAGCCAAGCTGGTTTTTACACCGCTTGGCTTTTGTATTTATTGATCGTTGCGTGGAGGACGAGGTCCCCAATATTGATAGTAGTCTGTTTTAATAAACCCGTTAAACAATTTGCGTTTTTTCGTTGCTTTTTTACCGTAGTATTGTTCAAATTGTTCATGAGATGTAAGCATATAAATCGACCACGTATCAAGCTTAGAAAACGCTGCGCCCATTTCAGCGTACATTTTTTCAACAGAAGGACGATCGCTTAAACGTTCGCCGTACGGAGGGTTACCAATAATAATTCCATATTCTTTCGGCGTCGTAAAATCGCGCACTTGCATTTGCTTAAATTGAATTAAATCTCCAAGTCCAGCTTCAAATGCATTTTGCTCCGCTACTTTTACCATACGATGGTCAATATCATGACCAGCAATATCTAGCACTTGGTCGTAGTTCGCTAAGTCTTCTGCTTCTTCGCGCGCTTTGTCCCAAATACTTGCTGACATCCATGGCCATTCTTCTGATAAGAAGTCACGGTTAAATCCTGGTGCAATATTTTGACCGATAAGCGCTGCTTCGATAGCAATTGTACCTGAACCGCAAAAAACATCGACAAACGGACGATCCGCATTCCACGGCGTTACCATAATTAGAGCCGCTGCCAGCGTTTCTTTTAAAGGAGCTTCCCCTTGCCCAACGCGGTAACCGCGCTTATGAAGTCCTGCACCGCTTGCGTCAATTGTTAATGTAGCAACATCTTTTAATAGCGCTACTTCAATTTTAAACGTTGACCCTGTTTCTTCGAGCCAGCCTGTTGTTTTGTTATAATGTTTTTTCATGCTGTCAACAATTGCTTTTTTCACAATGCTTTGACAATCTGATACGCTGAACAATTTAGATTTAACTGATTTTCCCGATACAGGAAACTGTGCATCTACGGGCAAATAATCTCCCCAATTTAATGCTTTTGTTTGTTCAAAAAGCTCATCAAACGTACGAGCTTTGAACTGTCCAACCTGCACTTTAATTCGATCTGCTGTACGAAGCCATAAATTGCAGCGAGCAATTGCGAGCTCGTCCCCTTCAAAAATAACCTTGCCATTATCTACTTCACAGTCATATCCTAAAGCACGCACTTCTTTAGCGACCAGTGCTTCAATACCCATTGCTGCTGTTGCAATAATTTTATATTTCGCCATTTTTCAACCTCATTTTGTTTCTAATTATCTACACTAAGTGTAAAAGTACCATATACATGCGCCGTAGTCAAAGCTTTCTCCATCTTTTTATTAAAATGCAAAAACTGCTGGCTTTGGATAGAGCCAGCAGTTTCTTCACCTATGTCGCCTATAAATGTGTTTTTAAAAGCTTTTCACTTTAAGATTGCGCAATCGGTTGCTCAACTTGTTTATGAAAGTAAGTATACACGTGTTTCATATGGGTGCAGCATACATTTTTCAAGCGTTTCATTTTTATCCAACGGATAATTATGAATCAGCACTTCTCTGTTTGAAAACGAGCTCTCTGAAGGAAACTCGAACGTTTGATTTTTCGGTGACATATTACAAATAACAACAGCGGTTTTACCTTCTAATGTTCGCGTATACGCGTAAATAGCGGAATCTTCTTCTGCCAATAGCTTATAAGTTCCATACACCAGCACATCATGCTGTTTTCTAATTTTAATGAGCTGTTTGTAAAAATTCAGCACCGAATTTCCATCAATTTTCTGCTCTTCTACGTTAATATCTACGTAATTTGGATTCACCTTCATCCAAGGGGTACCAGTAGAAAACCCTGCATTTCTTTCTGTATTCCACTGCATTGGCGTTCTTGAATTATCGCGGCCTGTTTCCCAAATCACTTTCATAATCTCGTCATGTGTATCGCCTTTTTCACTCTGAATACGGTAGTAGTTAATCATACCAACATCATCATAATCGTCAATAGAATCAAACTTAACATTGGTCATTCCAAGTTCTTGTCCTTGATAAATAAACGGTGTTCCTTTCATTAAAAAGTATAGTGCAGCTAAGCAC
>NZ_JBFULJ010000277.1:0-4553 GCF_056400385.1 Priestia sp. P5_B4 | reverse complement strand
TTTCGTTCTGCGACTGTTGTGACGCTTCCTGGGCGCATCGCAATTTTGTTAAACAGCACATTCGCACCAAGCTTTTCATAAATAGCCGGCAAATAATCATAGTCGCCAACGGATACCCCGCCGGTTGTTAGTAGAATGTCCACTTCTTCAAGCGCTTTTTCTACCGCTTCATAGCAGCGGTCAAAATCATCTTCAAGCTTTCCTAAGTATTTCGGAATTCCCCCGCTTCTTACAATTTGCGCAAGTGCCATATAGGAGTTGCTGTTGCGAATTTTTCCTGGTTCTAACGGCTCGTTCACATCAAGCAGTTCGCTTCCTGTTGTTAACACGCCAACCACCGGTTGCTTCACGACAGCGACATCCGCATAGCCAAACGTAGCTAAAAAAGCCGTGACGCCCGGATTGATTCGCGCTCCTTTGGAAACAAGCACCTCTCCTTTTTTTGTTTCTTCTCCTTTTAATGCAATGTGTTCCCACTTTGAAGCAGGCCGGCTTAACGCCATATACGTTTTGCCTTCTTTTTCATACGACTTCGTTACTTCAAGCATCACAACCGCATCACACGAATTAGGGACTTGCGCTCCCGTCATAATACGCACCGCTTGAAACGGCTTTACTTCTTCTTCAAAGACAAAGCCTGCACCGATTTCACCTACAACTTCGAACTCCATAGGATGTTCACTTGAGACTTCTAGGCAGTCTTGCGCTCGAACCGCAAAGCCGTCATAAAGCGATTTATTAAAATGAGGAACGTTTTGATCGGCGATAATATCTTCTCCTAAATAGCGTCCGTAGCTTTCGGTGATCGATACGCGTTCGATGCTTCCTTTTCTTTTATAAGTCATGACTTTTTCAATTGCTTCAGGAATTGAAATAGGTGTTCTGCTTTCTAACATACATTCTTCACTTCCTTTATGTCTGTTCACTTTTTACGCTATGGTGTAAAATCATAGCATATCTCACTATTTCTATCATACAACAAAATTTACTGAAAAAGGATGAAAACACCGATGTCTTCTTTTACACATTTTAATGACCAGGGCCGTGCCAATATGGTCGATATTAGCGAAAAATCTATCACGCGCCGCGTCGCAACAGCTCGTTCAAGCATACTTGTTAACAAAGAAATTCACGAAGCCATTGTAGAACATAAAATTGGAAAAGGCGACGTCCTTGCTGTCGCACAAGTAGCGGGAATCATGGCAGCAAAACGCACGTCTGACATTATTCCGATGTGTCACCCTCTTTTATTAAAAGGCGTAAACCTTTCATTTGACTGGGATACAAGCAATGATCAGTACCGTTTATTAATAGAAGCAACTGTTAAAACGGAAGGCTCAACGGGCGTTGAAATGGAAGCTTTAACCGCTGCTTCTGCCTGCGCTCTAACCGTTTATGATATGTGTAAAGCCATTGATAAAGGCATGATTATCGGCGAAACGTATCTGCTTGAAAAATCTGGCGGCAAAAACGGTGACTACAAGCGTACGGAAGCGTAAAGGAGGTACATAATGAGCGTACATGAACATAAATCCAAAGCAACACAGCCCGTTCGCTGCAAAGTCATTACGGTATCAGATACACGCACAAAAGAAACCGATAAAAGCGGCGCGCTAATGATCCAACTTCTGAAAGAACACGACATGCAGGTCGCTTCCTATGAAATTGTAAAAGACGACCAAACGTCGATTCAACAAGCGATACTTGCCGGATGCAGTGCTGAGGACATTGACGTTGTTCTCACAAACGGCGGGACTGGCATTACAAAACGAGACGTCACAATTGAAGCCGTTCAAGCGCTGATTCATAAAGAAATCGTTGGGTTTGGCGAGCTGTTTCGCATGCTGAGCTACACCGAAGACATTGGCAGCGCAGCAATTATGAGCCGGGCAATTGCCGGGACGATTAACGAAAAAGCCGTTTTTTCTACACCAGGATCAAGCGGTGCTGTTCGTCTAGCTATGACCAAGCTGATTTTGCCTGAACTTCGCCACGTTGTGTGGGAATTAAACCGGCAGCGCTGACAAAATGCCTATGCACACGCATAGGCATTTTCATTAATCATAGTCTTTATGTACCCACTCATCTTCTGGAATGCCTAAATCTTCTCCGGAAAAACGCTCTTCTTTAAACGGATCTCCTCTAAGATGAAAGCCGTTTTGCTCCCAAAAGCCAGGATGATTTTCATCAATAGCTTCAAAGCCTCGAAGCCATTTAACACTTTTCCAAAAGTACAAATGCGGAACAACCAATCGCAGCGGATATCCGTGCTTAGCTGTAAGCGGCTCTCCGTTAAAGGAATGAGCGAGAAGAATATCGTCTCTCAGTAAATCTTTTACCTCAATGTTTGACGTATAGTCATTATCTCCATGTAGCATGATGTATTTACTTTTTAACTCCAAGCCAACTGCTTTTAAAAAGTCTGTAAACAGCACGCCCGTAAMTTCATTATCAAGCTTTGTCCATCTCGTTACGCAGTGAATATCACATTTCACCGTTGTTTGCGGCATGTTCAATATATCTTGATACGAAAGCGTCACTTCTTTGTTTACTAATCCAAACACTCGAAGCGTCCACTCCTCTAAGTTATACTCCGGCACGTCGCCTTCATGTAAAATCGGAAAGCGCTCCGTTACTACCTGACCCGGAGGCACTCGTCCTTCATACTTTGGATCAATTTCCGGTGTTTTCATTCGTTTAATACGGTCTGCTTTGTTCATAGGTACCACCTCTTTATTTTTTTATCAGCGTGCACTTTGCTGACTTGTTTGATTCGTTTCGACTCCTTTATCTCGCAAGAAAAACATCGCTGCTAATGTCAGCACGTAAGGGACCATCATCGTAAACTCGGTCGGTATTGAAAAACCTTGCAGCCGTGTACTCACCGCATCCATTAAGCCAAAAAGTATACTTGAGGCTAAAATACCAAGCGGATGAGATTGACCGAGCATCATCGCAACAAGTGCGATAAATCCACGTCCTGAAGTCATGCCTTCTGAGAACATCGTGACTTGTCCTAATGAAAGCTGCGCTCCGGCAATCCCACACAGGATTCCGCATGCTGCAATCGCAAACAGCTGATATCTGATCGCTTTTAAACCTAGCGTACTTGCTGCTACTCTATTGTAGCCTACCGCTAGGAGACGGAAACCAAAGATCGTTCGATAAAAGAAGATATAAAAAGCAATTGCTGCTAAAAAAGCAAAATAGACAAGCGGCGACTGTCCTGAAATAATGTCGCCGATTACAGGTATGTCTTTGATCAAAGGAATATCCCATGTACCTATTCCCTGCATATTTTTATCGTAATAGGCACCTTTTGTATGGAAAATAGTCCGGAGTAAAAATGTCGTTAAGCCCAGTGCTAAAAAATTAATAGACACCCCAACAACAATTTCATTCGCTTTAAACACTACGACCAGCATTCCAAACAGCAACGCAAAAAGTAAGCTTGCTCCAGAAGCAATCACGATCGCAAAAAAGACATTATGAGTATAATAGTTGCCGGCAATCCCGCTAAAAGCCCCAATCAAAATCAGACCTTCTAGTCCTACATTAAATATGCCCACACGCGCGCAAAGCATCCCGCCCAGCGCCGCTAATAAAATAGGCGCAACCATTCGTAACGTTGCATTTAACAGTGACCAATCAAGCAGCTCCACGAATATCAGCTCCTTTCTTTTTTGCTCTCCACCACTGCTTTGTGAATTTTGCTGAGATAAATAGAATGAGCACAGCTTGCATAATACTCGCAATTTCTAACGGAATTTCTGTATTACGCTCCAGCCCCATCGCTCCTGTTTGCAAAGCGGCAAGTAAAAGAGACGTAAAAACAATGCCGATCGGATTCGAGTTTGCTAACAAGGCAGCCATCACTCCAGTCCACGCATACCCAGGAACGGTGAGTGCACCGTCTACAAAACGGTACTGCGAACCAAGAACTTCAAATCCTCCGGCTAATCCAGCCAAGCTCCCGCTAATAAACATACTAAGCAGCATGACTTTTACTTGATGAATACCTCCATACGCCCCGAACAACGGATTTTTTCCGGATGCGTTCACTTCGTACCCAAACACAGAGTAGCGAAGCACAGTCCACAGCAGAAGTGCACCTACTAGAGCAATGATAAACCCAATATGAAGAGGCATTCCTTGAAACACTTTTCCAAGCCACGCCCCTTGCTCAATCATAGGCGTTTGAGCGAGAGCTGCTGAGCCTGTTTTATCTTGAAACGGATGGCCTGCTAAATAGCTTGCAAATAAAACAGCGATATAATTTAATAAAAGCGTCGAAATGACGAGCTGAATTTTAAACGCGGCTTCCATCCAGCCTGCTAAAACAGAAAGCAAACCTCCTGCCACAACAGCAACTGCAATAGCCGCTATAAGCTTGACTATCCCAGGAGCTGGCAGGTAATAAGCGACAATTGCTGCGCTAATCGCTCCAACGACCATCTGTCCTTCTCCCMCTAAATTAAACACACCTGCTCTAAAAGCAAACCCGACACCTAACGCAATTAAAAGAATAGGCGTAGCGCGAGCCAGCGTAGTAG
>NZ_JBFULJ010000276.1:0-4582 GCF_056400385.1 Priestia sp. P5_B4 | reverse complement strand
AGATGCTGACGGTCTTTATATCGGAGGCGGATTTCCAGAAGAATTTGCTGAAACGCTGGCTCAGCAAATCGACGTTAAAAATTCTGTTCGAGCAGCTATTCAAAAAGGGATTCCTACGCTTGCTGAGTGCGGAGGGTTTATGTTCTTAACAGATGCTATTGTCACAACAGATGATACATGCCATGAAATGGTGGGGCTTATTCCCGGACAAGTAAGAATGCAGACAAAATTAGCTGCTTTAGGGTACCGAGAAGTGACGGGAAAGCAGGAGAATTTTTTATTTAAAGGCGATGTACAAGCTAAAGGCCATGAATTTCATTATTCAACCTTTCATTCAGAGAAAGAGTTTTCGCCTGCCTATGATACAAAAGGGATGCGAGGAATGAAAGAAGAAGGCTATATGAACAATAATTTAATTGCCGGCTATACGCACTTTCATTTCGGCTCTTCTATGAAGATGGTAGAAAACTGGGTGGAACAGTGTAAAGCGGTAAAAAAAGAAAGAAGAGATGCCGTGTGACAGTTGGAAAAGTATATTTAGTAGGAGCTGGACCAGGAGATCCGAAGCTAATAACCGTATATGGAATGGAGTGTATTCAAGAAGCGGATGTTATTTTATATGACCGCTTAGCCAACGAACAGTTGTTAAACTATGCTAAAAAAGACGCGGAGCTTATTTTTTGCGGGAAATTACCGGGTAAGCACGGAGTCATCCAAGATCGTATTCACGAACTGCTTGTTGAAAAAGCGCTTCAAGGAAAAGTAGTGACGCGTTTAAAAGGAGGCGATCCTTTTGTGTTTGGCCGCGGAGCAGAGGAAGCGGAAGTGCTTGCTACTCAAGGAATTCCTTACGAAGTCGTGCCTGGTATCACGTCAGGAATTGCAGCTCCAGCTTATGCAGGAATTCCTGTTACCCATAGAGATCATGCCACTTCTTTTGCGATTGTAACGGGTCATGGAAGAGAAGAAAAAGGAAAAGATTATTTAAATTGGTCAGCGCTTGCTCAAGGAATAGATACAATTGCGTTTTACATGGGCGTTGGAAATTTACCTCATATATGCAAGCAATTGATGGACCATGGACGAGATAAACATACTCCAGTAGCGCTTGTTCAATGGGGCACAACGAAGTATCAGCGCACCGTAACAGGAACGCTTGCCACAATCGAAGAAATAGCAAAAAAAGCAGAAATTGCTCATCCTGCCATTGTGCTTGTAGGTGAAGTTGTGACAATTAGAGAAAAAATAAAATGGTTCGAAGAAAGAGCGGAAAATATTCTGCTTTAACGTTAAAAGGAGGAGACAATATGACGATTATTTCACAGCTAAAAGAACGAAGAGCGGTACGAGATCATGAAGCGCGTGAAGTGGAACAAGAGAAAATCGAACAGCTGCTTGAAGCAGCGACGTGGGCTCCAAATGACCGAATGAGAGAGCCTTGGAGCTTTTATGTGATTCAAGGAGAAGCAAAAAAGAAGTATGAAGAACTGGCTGAAGCTTATTTAAAGGAGCGCTTTCCTACAAAGCCTCATTTAGTAGAAAGTTCGTTAAAAGCAGTAAAAAATACGCCTGTACATATCGTCGTAACAGCTGACACAGTTGAAGGAGACGATGAAGCCACTGAAGACAACAAATATGCGGTTTCATGCGCGATTCATTCCATGTGGCTAGCGGCTAAAGAACTAGGTCTTGGATTCGTTTGGAGAACAAGAGGCGTTGGTCTTGTTCGAGACGAGAGATTACATGAGTTTATTGGCAACCCTTCAGGTAAAGTCGTAGTAGGAAACGTATTTCTAGGCTATCCAAATGAAGAGTCTCTTACAAAAATGAAAGAGCCTGCTAGAACACCGTTTACAGAAAAAACAACATGGCTGTAAACTGAAATTCGAAGAAAAAGAGGTTTTTAGATTGAAAGACAAACGGGGTCTTACGTTAATTTATACCGGAGACGGTAAAGGAAAAACAACCGCTGCTTTAGGTCTTGCGTTGCGCGCTACGGGACGCGGACAAAAAGTATTAATGATTCAATTTATTAAATCTCCTCAGCGTACATATGGCGAAAAGCTGATGTTCGACAGAATAGGAATTGAAATGATTCAAACAGGAGTCGGCTTCACGTGGACAAAAACACCGCCTGAACATCGTGAAGCTTTGCAAAAAGCTTGGGCGCTAACGAAAGAAAAAGTCTTCTCGAACGAATATGATGTAGTTATTTTAGACGAGTTAAATAATGCACTGGCTATCGAGAAATTTCCTATTGATGATGTGCTACCGCTACACGAAGTAATTGACCTTATTCAAAAGCGCCCTGAGCATATGCATTTGGTCATTACCGGGCGTTCTGCCAAAAAAGAAGTGATGGATGCAGCAGATCTTGTGACGGAAATGAAGCCTCATAAACATTATTATGATGAAGGAATTCCTGCTGTAAAAGGAATTGAATTTTAAAAAGCCCTCAGTGAAGAGGGCTTTTTTTATTGAGCAGGGGCATCTACTTTTTCAGCTTGCCAGTAAAATTGGCTAATGACATCAGACAGTGCTTTTGTTGTGTTGGTTAGTTCATCAAAGTTATTATCAACTCCGCCCACTTCAATTAAAATCGCATTTTTAGAAACATCTTGGTTATATACACCGTTACCGCTGGATTTGTTTTTGCCAATAACTCCACGGCTTAACCCAGGATATTTCTTTTCAAGACCTTCATGAAGCGCTTTTGCCATTTTTAAGTTTTGTTCAAAGTTTTGATTCGCTTTCCCTAAAACAAACACAACTTTTGCATACGATTTATTGTTAATCTTAATGGTTGTATTATCTTTTCGAAGCGAATCTCGATGCAAATCGATAAAGTAAGTTAAATCTCTATTCTCAGTCATCGCCGTTTCAATTACTGTGCGAGACATGGCGTACGATTGGTTGGTGTTCCAGCCTTTTTCTTTTAATTTCTGTCCAATATTGGTTTGATCCACTTCTGCCCCAATTCCCTGAGCCTCTAAATCTTTTCCTAGCATATTTGCGACTATATTAATATTGGTTTTGCTATCTACAGCTTTATTAGCATCTGGATCACCTTCAAGTCCTAACAGAGGCAAGTAAGATTCCCAGCTGTGCGTATGATAAATATAAAATACCTTTTTTCCGCCAGTTGTATTATTATTTGGAGCATTCGTACCATTGTTTTCTTTAGGTTGCTGAACTTTTGTAGTAGAATTTCTTTCTTTTAGCGTTTCATCTAACGGCGGTGCAGATTCTCTAGGGAAGTTTGTGAAATTTGTGCCTTCACCGGCGATGATAATATTGGAGTCGTAAATACTGAATCCAGGAAGTTCTGAACCAAACAAGCTTCTCGCGTCTTCTGCTCGAATACTTGTTGATAACTCTAGCAGTGTAGAAGAAAGACCTGGAGGCGAGTAATTTTTATCAAAAGCCGTTGAAAAGTGGTGGTTTTCTTGGCTCATCAAATAATAAAGGCTCTCCGCTTTATGCTTCGATAACGTTTGATAGACAATAGAAGAATTGAACTGTTCTTTAAATGCTGAGTAACTTACTAGAACAATGATAGATGATGTCATTAAAACAATGGATAAAATAACAAGAACCATCTTATATGTTAACACTACAAAATTGGCGCGATTACTAGATTTCAATGGCGAAATCTCCTCTCTATGTCAGCATCAGGCTAATAGGTATGAAGGACTTTGCTAATCTAGTAATGATTATATGAATGGAGATTTCTAATTATGATAAGCATTTAATAGAGAAAGTAGTCTTCAAAATCAAAAAAGAAGAATCACGCGAGATATAATCTCATATTCTCAGTGATTCTTCTTCAAATAGACGTCGGATGGCTTCGCCTTTTGGAGTGAGGCTGAATCCTTTTTTCTCTTTTTTAAGCAGCTGATAGTTTTGTAATTCTTGTAAATACATAACGATGCGCTTGCGCTTTACGGAATTTAATAATCCAAATGCGGGTATTTTATCGAGCTCTTTTTGACGAATACTGTTAGTAGAAACACCTTCTAAAATTTGCACGTAACTMTGCTGAGTTTCCGTGTTCTTTAAGGTATCTATAAGTGTTAGTAACCGTAGCATTTGGTTTGAATCAAAAGTTATTTGACCGATTTTTAGCGGAGTCGAAAGCAGATCCTGACGCTGCTTATGAAGTTCATTTTCTATCTTAGCGCTTATTTCTGTCAGTTTCTTTTCTATTTCGTTTGGATCCATACAACATATAAATTTGTTTGTTTCCTGCAGCAGGGTAACATCTAGAAAATTCCATTGCGAAAACCATTGAATGGAACCAACTTTGAGATTTGCATTCGGTGTTTTTACTTGTAATACATTTTGAATGAAGGAAAGAAAGGGAGCGTTTTCCTGTAAAACTTGTCTTTGATTAAGTTGATAAGTGGTTAGGCTGCACAATTTGTCTTGGATTTCTTTGATGTGCACTTCATGATGCTTTAAAAGACTTTTCCATTTAAAAAAGACCAGTAGTTTTTGAATCACTTCTTTATTTTCATCTATAATCTCTTCGAACTGCCGCTGAGTTGTAGCTAAGCGTTTCGCTGCTAGCACTACATTATAC